>NZ_JBFUCI010000102.1:0-16489 GCF_056405335.1 Variovorax sp. P1_H12_2 | reverse complement strand
GTACGAATACATCACCGGCAGCTGGCGCCCTTTCATCGGATCGCGTTCGTTGCTCATCAACTGGCAGATCAGTTCCGCCAATGGAATGTCGTCACGCGCCAGCAGCAGGCCCTGCTGGCGGTAGGTCGGAAAGCACATGTCGCCCGGCTGGATGGCGAACGCATGGGCGGTCGCTACGGCCTCCTCGCCCAGGCATTGAATGTAGAAAGAGATCTTCTTCTGCCGCTGCGCAATCAGCATCTTCGCGTCGAAGGCTCGGGTCTTCATCATCGCGCGCAGGCCGCGCTGGAACAGCGGCACATCGGGCTGCGGCGCCCACGGGCCGACCGCGCGGCCGTCCTCGTCGAGCACGCGCACCAGCGTGAAAGCCAGGTCGGCCGTGTCGACAGGCGAAGCGTCGAGGGCCGGCTTGCGCACGGCGCCGGCAGGCGACAGGTGCAGGTAGGAGAAGTCGGTCTCGTGACCCGGTCGCCCGGTCGGCTCGGGCACGTACAAGCGCAGAGGTTGCGGCGAGTTCATCCTCGTTCTCTCGACGCGAGCATGTCGCGCCACCGGCACAGTATGCGCCGCAAAGCGCAGCGAAGGAATACGCATCGCGGCGCACCTGTGCGGGGACTGCCTGCGGACAGGCCCCCCTCAGAGGCGGCGCGCCTGCACCGGCTGACGCGACCAGTAGACCCCGTCGAGGCGATCGAGCCGCACCTCGCCGCCGGTCGACGGCGCATGCACGAATCGCCCCTCTCCGACGTAGATGCCCGCGTGCGAAGGCGTGGCAGCGCCGAAGAGCACCAGGTCGCCGGAGCGGATCTCGGACACGGCCACCGGGCGGCCGAAGGCGCCCATTCGCGCCACCGTGCGCGGTGTCGCCTGACCCGCGCTCTTCCGATACACGTAGCCGATGAGCCCGCTGCAATCGAAGCCGCCCTCCGGYGTATTGCCGCCATAGCGGTAGGGGGTGCCGACCAGGCCCAGCGCATGGATCGCGGCGTCGTTCGATTGCTCGGCCGTCAGCGACGCGGCACCGATGGCGGGCCCCGGCGCCGGCGGGCTCGCGCAGCCCAGCGCCAGGAGACAGGCCGCGATCGGAAGCAGGCGCAGCAGCGGGGCGTTGCGGGCACGAGCTGTTGAAACGGTTGCGTCGGGCATCATGAATCGGTGGTTCGGAATGGCGGGTCGAGGTGTGGGGCGTACTGTATTCAAGATCGCCTCCGGGTCCAATGCCCAACTCACCGCGGCGCGCGCCTGGCCGCCAAGCGGGTGTAGAGTAGAACGAGCTCGAAAGGTGATCGTGAAGACCTTGTTTCTGGTGCGGCATGCCAAATCGAGCCGCGACGATCCGTCCTTGCCCGACCGGGAGCGACCCTTGGACGATCGCGGCCGCCAGGACGCGCCCATGATGGGCAAGCGTCTCGGCAAACGCGGGGTGAAGCCCGACCTGCTCGTGTCGAGCCCGGCACTGCGCGCGCTGACGACGGCGCAGCTCATCGCCGCCGAGATCGGCTACCCCCGCAAGGACATCGTCGTCGATGAACGGATGTACGCCAGCAGCCCGGACGACTTGCTCGCCGTCATCGGCGCACTCGACGACAAGCTGGGCCGCGTGATGCTCTTCGGCCACAACCCCGAGTTCACCGAGCTCGCGCACCGGCTGTCGAGCGAGATCATCGACATGCCCACGTGCGCGGTCGCCGAGTTCCACTTCGAGACGAAGACATGGGCCGATGTCAGGCAGACCGCCCCGGCGAAAGTGAAGCTGGACGCGCCGAAAAAGTAGCGCCCGGCGACATCCCGCAGCTGTGCTGCAATCTGCTGCATGCCTGAGCCGACCCTCGACGCCTTGCGCCGCTACGCGGTGGCGCGGACCCTCTTCACGCCCACGACGCTGCCGCGCGCGATCCAGCGCCTGGGCTTCGTGCAGGCCGATCCGATCCGCGCGCCGGCGCGCGCGCAGGACCTCACGCTGCGCCACCGCGTCAAGGACTACCGCGCCGGCGATCTGGAGAATCGCTACACGCGGCTCGCAGTCGAGGAAGACTGCCTCGTCAACTACGGCTTCCTGCCGCGCGAGCACCTGGCGCTGATGCACCCGCGCGAGGCCAGCCGCGACTGGGATGCCGAGACCCGGCGCAAGGCGGCCGAGGTGCTGGCTTTCGTGCGCGAGCGCGGACCGGTGCATCCGCGCGAGGTCGAGCAGCACTTCGCGCACGGCCGCATGAAGAACTACTGGGGCGGTTCGAGCAACGCCAGCACGCACCTGCTCGACGACATGCACTACCGCGGCATGCTGCGCGTGAAGCGGCGCGACAGCGGCACGCGCATCTACGAGGCGGTGACGCATCCGCCGGCCGACGACAGCCCCGCCGGTCGCGCGCAACGCGCCGCCGCGCTGGTCGATCTGGTGGTGCGCAAGTACGCGCCCCTGCCGGCTGCGAGCCTGACCTATCTCGTGCGCCTGCTCGGCTACGGCGCCCCGCATCTCACGGTGCAGACGCAGGCGGCGCTGCGCCTGGCGCGCGATGAGCTCGCCAGCTGCCGCATCGAGGGCACGACCTGGTACTGGCCAGCGGACGACAACCCGGCCTCGCGACGCCACGTGCCCGACGAGCAGCTTCGCCTGCTCGCGCCGTTCGACCCGGTGGTGTGGGACCGCCGCCGGTTCGAGCTGCTATGGGGCTGGACGTACAAGTTCGAGGCCTACACGCCGGCGCCGAAGCGAAAGTTCGGCTACTACGCCCTGCCCATGCTGTGGCACGAGCGCGTGATCGGATGGGCCAATGTCTCGGCGCGCGACGGCCGGCTGCAGCCCGCTTTCGGCTATGCCGGCACTCCGCCGAAGGGCGCCGCGTTTCGCGCCGCGCTCGACGACGAGATGCAGCGCATGACGCAATTCCTGTCCGGCCGCTGAGACCCCGACGCGCCAGCCCCGGCCGATCCGGGGTCTTGGCCCCTGGGCGACAGCGCGGCCGGCCGGACTTGCCTAGAATCCGTCCTTGCTTCGGCGCGAGCCGGAGCAGCGTTCTCAGGGCGGGGTGAGATTCCCCACCGGCGGTGATGGCGGCGCAAGCCGCACGAGCCCGCGAGCGCCCGAGGCTCTCTGCATGAGTCTCGGGGTCAGCAGACCTGGTGAGATCCCGGGGCCGACGGTCACAGTCCGGATGAAAGAGAGCGCGATCCCGTGGTCGGGCAGGCACGTTCTCGTGCCGGCCGGGCGTCGGGTTCGTGCGCCCTGATTCAGGAAATCCTTGCAAAGGCAAACCATGAGTCAGATCAACGACCTTCCCCTCTCCGCCATCACTGCCTCGGACGCCCCGCGCGGCCAGCGCATCGCCTTCGTACAGGCGCAGTGGCACTCGGACATCGTCCACCAGGCACGCGACGCCTTCCTGGCCGAAATGAAGCGCCAGGGCGTGCCGCTCGACACCATCGACCTGTTCGACGTGCCGGGCGCGTTCGAGATCCCGCTGCACGCCAAGCGGCTTGCCACCTCGGGCCGCTACGCCGCCATCGTCGGCTGCGCGCTGGTGGTCGACGGCGGCATCTACCGCCACGACTTCGTCGCCACCACGGTGGTCAATTCGCTGATGACGGTGCAGCTGGAGACCAACGTGCCGGTGCTGTCGGCGGTGCTCACGCCGCATCACTTCCACGAGCACGTGGAACACCGCAAGTACTTCCACCAGCACTTCGCGGTGAAGGGCACCGAGGTGGCCGAAGCCTGCGTCAAGACCATCGAAGGCTTGCGCCGCGTCGATGCGCTGATCGCGGCCTGATCGCAGGCCTCGCTGTCCTCGCAGGCGCTGGAAGATGCGGCGCCTGCGGTGTACGCTTTCGGCGATGAGCACCGCTGCCCGCCCCTACACCCTCTACGGTGCGCCCGGCTCGGGCGCCACGCCCGTTCAGGCCGCGCTCACGCTGATCGGCGCGCCGGTCGACATCGTCGACGTGGCGCCCTGGAAAGGCGAATCCGAGCGCCAAAAGCTGGCGCCGCTCAACCCGCAGCGGCAGGCCCCGGTCCTCGTGCTGCCCTCGGGCGAGGTCATGACCGAGAGCGCCGCGATCCTGCTCTGGCTCGGCGACCGCCACCCCGAAGCCGGCCTCGCGCCCGCCGCCGACCACCCGCTGCGCGCGCAGTACCTGCGCTGGATGATCTACATCCCGGCCGCGATCTATTCGATGTACTGGGTCCGTGACATGCCATCGCGCCTGGCCGCGGACGCGGCGGCCGAGGCGGTGGTGCTCGAACGCAGTGCCGAGCGCATCGCCGAATGCTGGCGCCTGATGGATGCGCAGTTGCCGCGCGGCACCCCCTACCTGCTGGGCGACAGCCTCGGCCTGCTCGACCTGTATGTGACCGTGGTCTCGCGCTGGACCCCGCGCCGTCTGCGCTTCTACCGCGAAGCCCCGCGCATGGCCGAGGTGGTGCGGCGCGTCGATGCCGATCCGCGGCTGCAGGCTTTCTGGGCCGCGCGCTTTCCCTTCACCCCGGGATGGGAAGGCGCCGAGGCCTGAGAATACGGCGGATGCAAACCAGCCAAGTCACCCTCTTCCACAACCCGGGCTGCGGCACCTCGCGCAACACGCTGGCGCTGATCCGCGAACACGGCTTCGAGCCCGAGGTGATCGAATACCTGAAGACGCCGCCCACCCGCGAGCGGCTGCGCGCGCTGGCCGTCGCGATGGGCGTCCCGGTGCGCGATCTGCTGCGCCAGCGCGGCACGCCCTACGACGAGCTCGGACTCGGCGACACGAAGTGGACCGACGACCAGCTGCTCGACTTCATCGTCGCGCATCCGATCCTCTTGAACCGCCCGATCGTGGTCACGCCGCTGGGCACGCGCCTGTGCCGGCCGGCGGAGCAGGTGCTCGACATCCTGCCGAAGCGCTGAGCGCGACGCTCGGGCAGAGCGAGGCAGGCAGGAAGCCTCAGGCCGAAGCGGGCACCAGTGCTTCGCGGCGGACGCGCCGGACGTTGAAGGCGCTGGCGATCAGCACGCCCTGCACCACCGCCAGGCCCACGATCACGCTGGTGTACTGGCCGTGGTCCATCAGCCGGCCGAAAATCAGCGGCGCCACCGCCTGCCCGATGTCCAGCCCGGCGTACACCACGCCGTAGACGCGGCCGGTGGCATTGGCGGGTGTCGAGCGCTTGACCAGCAGGTCGCGCGACGGCCCGGCGATGCCCGAGGCGAAGCCCATCGCCCCGAACATCACCGGCACCAGCGCCGGCGCCAGGTCGGCGAATGCCAGCACCAGCGCCAGCACCGCCGCCACGCCGAAGCTGGCGCCGACGATGCGCTCGCAGCGCGACGGATCGGAGGCCAGGAAGCCGCCCACCACCATGCCGGCCGCGCTGGCGACCATGTAGACCGTCAGGCAGATCGCGATCAGTGCCACCGGCACCTCGTGCAGGCGCCCGGCGGCGGACGGCGCGAAGGTCTGCACCACGCTGAGCGCCATCGCATAGAAGAAGAAGAAACCGAAGCACATCCAGACAGCCGGAATGCGCAGGAAGGCCAACTCGCCGCCGGCCGTGGCATCCGCGCCGACGGCCTTCTGCACCGCCTTCACGTCGAGCGACAGCACGCTGCGGTTGAGCCACAGGATCCCCAGCACGACCACCGCCACGGCACCGCCCGAGGCCAGCGCCACGCGCCAGCCGAAGGCCATTGCCAGCGGCACCACGAAAGCCGGCGCCAGCGCCCATCCGAGGCTGCCGGTGATGCCGTGCACGCTGTAGGCATGGCCCAGGCGCGTGGGCGCCACCTTGCGATTGAACAGCGTGTAGTCGACCGGATGGAACACCCCGTTGCCGATGCCCGCAACGACCGCCGAGCCGAGCAGCATCCAGTAGTTCTGCGCCAGCGCATAGCCGAAGGCCGCGAGGCCCAGCATGCCCAGCCCGACGAACAGCACGGGCCGCGGCCCGAGCTTGTCGACGATGAAACCCGAGGCCGCCTGCACCAGGCAGGAGACGACGAAGAACACGGTCAGCACGGCGCCGAGCTCGGTGTAGCTGACGTGGAACGCGTCCTTCAGCCATGGGAACAGCGGCGCCAGCAACAGCTGGCTGAAATGGCTGACGGCATGCGCCAGGCCGACGAGGCCGATCAGCTTGACGTCGGAGCGCACGGTGGGCGCGGAACTGGCGGGAGAAGCGGAAGACATGGATTGCAACAAGAAACTGGCGTGGAGGTCGATCCTAAGCCGGCCCGGCACGGCAGAATGGCGATACAGAGACAACATTTGTCGAATTCATGCCGCCTACCGTCGCCCCATTCGCGCCCGGTCCCGCCCCCGCCAACAGCGTCGGGCCGCTCACGCCACACCTCTACGCGCCCGACGCCCTGCGGCCGCTGCGGGCCAAGGAACACTTCCTCAACGCCGACACGCTGGTCGAACTGCACCGCCATCCCTGGCCGCAGCTGACCTTCTCGACCCGCGGCGTGATCCGCCTGAGCACCGAGGACGGCAGCTACATCGTGCCGCCCTCGCGCGCGCTCTGGGTCCCGGCCGACATGCCGCACAGCATCTCCCTGATCGAGGATGCCGAACTGCGCACCGTGTACCTGCACAGCTGGCTGGGCCCGGTCTGGGAGCGCTGCGAGGTGCTCGAGATCAGCCCGCTGCTGCGCGCGCTGATGCTGGCGCTGGACACCACGCCCGACGGCCTGCCGCCGGCCGATCCGCACGCGGCGCAGCGCGAGCGCTGGATCGCGCCGCTGCTGGTCGACGAACTCGAGCGCGCCACCCAGATCCGCATCGACGTGCCGCTGCCGGCCGACAAGCGCCTGCGCCAGTTGTGCGAGGCGCTGCTGCGCAATCCGGCCAACCGCGCCACGCTGGCCGAACGCGCCCAGCAGATCGGCGCCAGCGAACGCACGGTGGCCCGCCTGTTTCGCGACCAGCTCGGCATGAGCTGGCAGCAGTGGCGCCAGCAGGCGGTGCTGGCGCATGCGCTGCCGCTGCTCGCACGCGGCATGGCGGTGAGCCTGGTGGCCTCGGCCAGCGGCTACGCGACCGACAGCGCCTTCTGCGCGATGTTCAAGGCCGCGACCGGGCAGTCGCCGACCGCCTTCCAGCACAAGAAGCGCAACTGAGGAAACCGGCTCAACCGAGCCAGCGCAGCAGTTTCATCATCCGGCGGAATCGCTCGCCGTAGGGCGGGTAGATCAGCGCCCCGGCCGACCAGCGCGACTGCACCAGCACCGCCTTTTGCTGCGTGAAGCGCAGGAAGCCCGCCTCCCCGTGGTAGGAGCCCCAGCCGCTTTCGCCGACGCCGCCGAAGGGCAGGTGGTCGTGCGCGACGTGCATCAGCGTGTCGTTGACGGTGACGCCGCCGCTCAGCGTGCGGGCCAGCACCCGGTCGCGTGCCGCGGTGTCGGTGCCGAACCAGTAGAGCGCGAGCGGCCGCGGGCGGCCGTTGATGTAGCGGATCGCTTCCTCGCTGTCGTCGCAGGGCAGCACCGGGAGGATCGGGCCGAAGATCTCTTCCTGCAGCAGGCGCAGGCCCGGGTCCGGGCCGATCACGAGCGCTGGTGCCAGTTGGCGAGCCGCCGGATCGGCGAGGCCGATGGCCTGCTCGATGCGCGCACCGCTGTCCTTCGCCTCCCGCAGCAGCGCGCGCAGCCGCTCCAGGTGCCCTTGCCCCAGGATCGCCGCATAGTCGGGGTTGCCTTCGATGCGCGGAAACAGGCGCGCCACCGCACGCTGCCAGGCCGCCGCGAAGGCATCCTCGCGCCCGCGGGGCAGCAGCACGTAGTCGGGCGCGATGCAGGTCTGGCCCGCGTTCAGCAGCTTGCCGTGCGCGATCCGCAGCGCCGCCTCGTCGAGGTCGGCCGAGGCGTCGACGATGCAGGGCGACTTGCCGCCCAGCTCCAGCGTGGTCGGCGTGAGGTTGGCCGCCGCGGCCTGCGCCACCTTGCGGCCGACCGCGGTCGAGCCGGTGAAGAACAGGTGGTCGAAAGGCAGCGCCGCGAACTGCGACGCGACGCCGGCGTCGCCCTGCACCACCGCGAACTCCTCCGGGGCGAAGGCCTCGGCGACCCGCTCGGCGAGCAGCGCCGAGGTGCGCGGCGTCAGCTCGCTGGGCTTGAGCATCACGCGGTTGCCCGCGGCCAGCGCCGTGGCCGCCGGCCCGAGCGAGAGCTGCAGCGGGTAGTTCCAGGGCGAGATCACGCCCACCACGCCGAGCGGCTGGCGCTGGATCCAGGCCCGCGCGGGCTTCAGCTGCATCGGCGTGTGCACGCGCACCGGCCGGCTCCAGGCCTCGAGGCGGCGCAGGAGCTGGCCCAGCAGGTTGCGCAGCACCAGCAGGTCGGCCACCTCGGTGAGCGCGGCGGAGCGGACGCCGAAGTCGGCCTCGACCGCCGCCGCGATCGCGGAGCCATGCGCATCGAGCAGCCGCTGAATCCGCTGCACCCGATCCCGCCGCTCGGCGACGGGCACCACGGGCGCATCGCGGCTGGCCCGGTGCTGGGCATCGAAGAGAGATCGCAGATCCGTCATGAGGCGAATCTACCCCGGCCCTTCCGTATCATCGGCGGGTGCATTCCCCAACCTCCCGCGACGCGCGCCCATGGCCCTGACCCGCGCCCAGCTCGAACGCTGGCTTCCCTTTCTCGCCTGGCCGCGCCCCGACCGGGCCCTGCTCGTCAACGAGGCCGCGGCCGGCGTCACCGTCGCGCTGATGGTCATCCCCCAGGGCGTGGCCTATGCGGCGCTGGCGGGCATGCCGCTGGTGACCGGCGTCTACGCCGCGCTGCTGCCGGCGCTGGTCGCGCTGCTCTTCAGTTCCTCCGCCCGGCTCTCGGTCGGCCCCACGGCCCTCACCAGCCTGCTGGTCGGTGCCTCGCTGGCGCCACTGGCGATTCCCGGCAGCCGCGAATGGGTGGCCTACGCGGTCTGGCTCACGCTGCTGTCGGGCCTGATGCAGGTGACGCTGGGCGCGGTCCGCTTCGGTTGGCTGCTGCGGATGGTCAATTCACCGGTGCTGATGGGCTTCACGCAGGGCGCTGCGGTGCTGATCACGCTCTCGCAGTTGCCGGCCCTGCTGGGCTATACCGGCCGCTCGGTGACGCAGCTGATGCAGGGCCCGCTGCCCGACCTCGTCGCGATCGCCTTCGGCCTCGGAGGCATGGCGATGCTGTGGCTCGGCAAGCGGCTGGCGCCGCGCTTCCCGACCACCATGGCGCTGGTCGCGGCCGCCGCGGCGATCAGCGCCGCGGTCGGCTATGCGCTGCACGGTGGCGCGGTGATCGGCACGCTGCCTTCGGGCCTGCCGGGCTTCTACTGGCCTGGCGGCCTCTCGATCAATGAACTGGGCAACCTGCTGCTGCCCGCCTTCCTGATCACGCTGGTGAGCTTTCTGGAGACCGCGTCGAGCGCCAAGGTGGACAACGCGCGCGCCGGCAAACTCTGGAACGAGAACCAGGACCTGATCGGCCAGGGCCTGGGCAAGATCGCCTCGGGCCTGACCGGCTCCTTCCCGACCAGTTCCTCCTTCTCACGCTCGGCCATCACGCTGTACGCCGGCGCGAAGACGCAATGGGCGACGCTGTTCAGCGTCGCCGTGGTCGCCGCCGCGCTGCTGTGGGCCATGCCGCTGCTCTACCACGTGCCGCAGGCGGTGCTGGCCGCCATCGTGGCGACCGCCACCATCGGGCTGCTGCGGCCMTCGACCTTCGTCGCGCTGTGGCGCATCTCCCGCATCGAGGCGTCGATCGCGCTCGGCACCTTCGTGCTCACGATCGCGACCGCGCCATCGATCTACTGGGGCGTGCTCGGCGGCCTGCTGGCCGCGCTGGCGCACTACATGTACCGCCACCTGCATCCGCGCATCATCGAGGTCGGCCTGCACCCGGACGGCAGCCTGCGCGACCGCCACCTGTGGCACCTGCCGCCGCTGGCGCCCGACCTCTACGCGCTGCGCATGGACGCCGAGCTTGACTTCGCATCGGCCAGCACGCTGGAACGCGCCATCACGGTGGCGCTGGCCGAGCGGCCCGGGCTGACCGACGTCTGCCTCTTCGCCTACCCGATCAACCGCATCGACATCACGGGCGCCGAAGTGTTCGGCAGCATCCGCCGCCTGCTCGAGTCGCAGGGCGTGCGGCTGCACATCTCGGGCCTGAAGCTGCCGGCGCAGCAGGTGCTCGAGCGCGCCGGGCTGCTGGCGCCGGGGCCGATGCTGTTCGGCTACCGGACCGACAGCGAGGCGCTGGCCGCTCTCGCGCGGCCACCGGCGGCGGCCGAAGCGCTCAGTCCTTGACCCGTCCGCGCAGGTTCTTGATCTCCGCGCGCTGGCTCTTGCCTTCGAGCCGGCGCTGCCTGGAGCCATAAGTCGGCTTGGTGGCGCGGCGGGCGCGCGGCGGCGTGGCGACGCCGTCGACCAGCTCCTGCAGGCGCGCCAGCGCATCGACGCGGTTCATCTCCTGGCTGCGGTGCCGCTGCGCCTTCAGCACCAGCACGCCCTCCTGGGTGATTCGGCTGTCGCGCAAGGCGAGCAGCCGCTCCTTGACGTCGTCGGGCAGCGAACTCGCGGGGATGTCGTAGCGCAGGTGCACCGCGCTGGACACCTTGTTGACGTTCTGGCCGCCCGCACCCTGGGCCCGGATGGCGCTGAATTCGACTTCCAGGGGATCGATGAGAACGGGCGGACGCGGCGTGGACATCCGCTATTTTGACTTGCGCGCCGCCGCCTTCCTCGTCGTCGCCGGCCGCTGCTGCACGCCGGACATCAGCAGCGCGATGCTCTGGTCGGCGATCTGCTCCGGGTCGAGCCCGCCGCCGGGCCGGTACCAGCGGCCGATCCAGCTGAGCGCACCGGCCAGCACGAAGGCCGCCATCTTGGGGTCGCAGGGCGCCAGCGAGCCTTCGGCGATGCCGTCGGCAATGAGCCGGCGGAACTCGCCGTCGATGCCGGCCTTGAGCCGGCGCAGCTCCTTGCGCAGCGGTGCCGGCAACGGATCCTCGCCGATGCGGATGACGCACATGCCGAAGTCCATCATCACGATGCGGGAGTAGATCCGCATGCACGCCATGAGCTGGTCGATCGCGCTGCCGCCGGCGCGCCGGACCTCGTCGATGCCCTCCTGCATCATGCCGAGCGCGGTGCGCACGCATTCGAGCAGGATCTCGTCCTTGCTCTTCACATAGTAGTAGAGCGTGGGCTTGCTGACGTGCAACCGCTGCGCGATGTCGTCGAGCGAGGTCGCGTGGTAGCCGCGCTCGTTGAACAGCTTGGCGGCCGTCTGCAGCACCGCGTTGCGCTTGGCCTCGCGTTGCTGCGCGCGGACGCCGGCCGGCTTCCAGGGCGAGGCGCCTGTGGGCTTGGGGAGTGTCCTGGTGGCCATGGATCGGGGTGCCCGGGAAAGTCCCGATGCCGCCCGGAGGGCGTCGCATCGAACATTACCGGTGAGTAGAAATTCTACGCACGGGTAACCCCACTTCCTTCCGCGCAAACCCTGATCGATGCCTGACGCCCCAGCCCGTCCCGACGCCGCCATGCCGCCCAGCCCCGTGCTGCAGGTCGAGTCGCTCACGCTCGCCTTCGGCGGCGTGCGGGCGCTGAGCGGCGTCGGCTTCGAGGTCGCGGCCGGCTCCATCACGGCCGTGATCGGCCCCAACGGCGCCGGCAAGACCTCGCTCTTCAACACCATCTCGGGCTTCTACCACCCCACCAGCGGCCGGGTGCTGTTCGAAGGCCGCGACATCACGACGCTGCCGGCGCCGCAACGGGCCCGGCTCGGCCTCGCGCGCAGCTTCCAGAACATCGCGCTGTTCCGCGGCATGACGGTGCTCGACAACATCAAGCTCGGCCGCCACTCGCACCTCAAGACCAACGTCTTCGACGCCCTGCTCTATTTCGGCCGCGCCCGGCGCGAGGAAGCCGAGTTGCGGCGCGACGTCGAGGAACGCATCATCGACTTCCTCGAGATCGACCACATCCGCCACGCCCCCGTGTCGGCCCTGCCCTACGGACTGCAGAAGCGCGTCGAGATGGCGCGCGCGCTGGCGATGCAGCCGCGCGTGCTGATGCTCGACGAGCCGGTGGCCGGCATGAACCGCGAGGAGACCGAGGACATGGCGCGCTTCATCCTCGACGTGCGCGACGAATGGGGCGTGACCGTCCTGATGGTCGAGCACGACATGGGCATGGTGATGGACCTCTCGGACCACGTGGTGGTGCTCAACTTCGGCCAGGTCATCGCGCAGGGCGCGCCGGCGACGGTGCAGGCCGACCCCGAGGTGATCCGGGCCTACCTCGGCGCCGGGGACGTCTCCACCCTGCGCGAGAAGCTGCGCGGCGCGGCCGTGGCGGCAACCGCATGATGGACTGGGCCTACCTGTTCGAGATCGCCCTCAACGGGGTCGCCAGCGGTGGCCTCTATGCACTGGCCGCGCTCGCCTTCGTGCTGGTCTACAAGGCCACGCGGGTGGTCAACATCGCGATCGRCGAAATGCTGATGATCGGCGCCTACCTGTTCTTTGCCTTCGCCGCCAGCTTCTCGCTGCCGATCTGGCTGGCGGTGCTCGGTGCGGTGCTGGGCACCGGCCTGCTCGGCGCGCTGGTCGAGCGCACCATGATCCGGCCGCTGCTCGGCGAGCCGCCGATCTCGGTCTTCATGGTCACCGTCGGCCTGGCATCGATCCTGGTCGGCCTGGTCGAGATCGTCTGGACCGCCGACCAGCGCCGGCTGCCCGAGTTCCTGCCGAAGACGCCGGTGATGATCGGCGACGCCTTCCTGGCGCCCAAGGTGGCTTACGGCGCCCTGGTGGCCCTGGTGTTGATCGTGCTGGTGCTGCTGGTGTTCCGCTTCTGGCGCGGCGGCGTCGCATTGCGGGCTACCGCCTCCGACCAGGCCGCCGCCTACTCGATGGGCATCAACGTGCCGCGCGTGTTCTCGCTCGCCTGGGTGGCCTCGGCCATGATCGCGGCGGTCGCCGGCATCATCGTCGGCTCGATCGGCGGCATCTCGTCGTCGATGGGCGTGTTCGGCCTCTCGGTGCTGGTGGTGGTGATCGTCGGCGGCCTCGACAGCGTGCTCGGCGCGCTGGTCGGCGGTGTCTTCATCGGGCTGGTCGAGGCGCTGGCGGGCTCGTACCTCGGCGGCGAATACAAGCTGTTGGCGACCTTCGTGGTGCTGGTCGTCGTGCTGATGATCCGCCCGTACGGCCTGTTCGGCACCCACGAAATCGAAAGACTCTGATGCGGATAGGAACCCTCAAGCAGAGCTACATCGCCGACGCGGCGCTGTTCGATTCGCGCACCCAGAAGACCTGGCTGGGGCTCGGTGCCGCGTTGCTGCTGCTGTTCCCCTTCATGGCCAGCGACTACTGGCTCTATCTGGCCTGCCTGGTCGCGATCAATGTCGCGAGTGCCACCGGCCTCAATATCCTGACCGGCTACACCGGGCTCGTGAGCCTGGGCCAGGCCGCCTTCATGGGGCTGGGCGCCTACACGGTCGCGATCATGCACACCCGGCTGGGCACGCCCTTCCTGCTCAACCTGGTGGCCGGCGGCGTGGTGGCAATGCTCGGCGGCCTGGTGGTCGGCATTCCCTCGCTGCGGGTCAAGGGCCTCTACCTCGCGATCGCGACCATCGCGGCTTCATTCATCGCGCACTTCCTGTTCGCGAATCTCAAGCTCACGGGCGGCACCAGCGGCCTGTCGCTGCCGCCCGCGCAGTTCTTCGGTCTCGCGCTCGACACCTCGTTCCGGCTCTACTGGGTGATCCTGCCGGTGACGCTGCTGATGGTGCTGGGGGCCGCCAACCTGTTCCGCACCCGCATCGGCCGGGCCTTCATCGCGATCCGCGACCGCGACATCTCGGCCGAGGTGCTGGGCATTCCGCTGTTGCGCTACAAGCTGCTGTCCTTCGGGCTGTCGTCGTTCTACGCCGGYGTGGCAGGTGGCTTGTGGGCCTACTTCTTCCGGGTCGTCACGCCCGAGAGTTTTCCGCTCCTGATGTCGATCTTCTTCCTGGCCGCGATCATCGTCGGCGGCATGGGCACCATCCTCGGCGGCATCCTCGGCGCTGTCTTCATGACGATGGTGCCGGAGCTTCTCAAGCTGGTGTTCGACCTGCTGCCCGGAGGCACCGAGATGACGGTGTTCCTCTCGCCGGTGCGCACGGTCGTCTTCGGTCTCCTGATCGTCGGCTTTCTGGTGTTCGAGCCGCACGGGCTCGCAGAAGTGTGGCGGCGCATTCGCCGCTTTTTCCATCTGTGGCCCTTCAAGACCTAGGCCGCATCCAACAAGGAGACATCGTGAAATCGCAATCCGTCTCGGCACGCCGCCGCACCCTCTTGCTGGCCGCCTCGGCCGCCCTCGCCGCACCGCTGGCGGTGCATGCCCAAGCCGCAGACGACATCGTGATCGGCGGCTCGATCCCGATGACCGGCGTCTTCGCCTTCGCCGGCATCGGCATCAACGCCGGCATCGCCGACTACGTGAAGATCGTCAACGACGCCGGCGGCATCAAGGGCCGCAAGCTGCGCTACGTGCCGGAAGACACCGGCTACAAGGTCGATGCCTCGGTCGCCGCCTTCAAGAAGATCACGAGCCAGAACAAGGTCAACCTGTACTACGGCGACTCCACGGGCTTCGCCAAGACCATCAACCCCGAGCTCGACCGCAGCGGCCAGATCATGATGGCCGGCGCCTCCTTCGCGACCGAGCTCAACGACCCGGCCAAGTACCCGAACCAGTTCCTGGTCGGGCCCGACTACACCGAGATGTTCGGCATCCTGCTGAAACACATCGCCAAGGAAAAGCCCGGCGCCAAGGTGGCCTTCGTGTATTCCGACTCCGAATTCGGTCGCGACCCGATCGAGGCCAGCGAGGCGATGGCGAAGAAGCTGGGCCTCTCGGTGCCGGTCAAGCTCATGACCCCGCCCGGCAGCGTCGACGTGTCGACCGAGGTCATCAAGCTGCGCCGCGCCAATCCCGACTACACGATCTTCCACGGCTACATCCTGGCGCCGATCCCCGAGTTCGTGCAGCAGGGCAAACAGATGGGCATGACCAGCAAGTGGATGGGCACCTTCTGGACCATGGACAGCTCGACCGTGATGAAGATGGGCGAGGCCGGTGACGGCTTCATGGGCGTGATGCCCTACCGCTACTACTACGACACCTCGGCCAAGTCGCCGATGCTCGACAAGATCCGCCAGATGCGCCCCGAGTACCAGAGCACGGCCTACACCCAGGGCTTCCTGACCGCGATGCTGTTCACCGAGGCCGCCAAGCGGACGCTCGATGCCGGCAAGCCGCTCGACGGCAAGAACCTCAAGGCGGCACTCAACACCATCAAGGACTTCGACACCGGCGGCCTGATCGGCGTGCCGATCACGATCAAGGGCAACTCGATCCCGGTGGGCCGCGTGTACACGGCCGACATGAAGACGCAGAAGATGGTGCCGTCCTCCGACTGGATCAAGCTGGACTGAAGGATGGACGGCGCGCCGGCGGACCTGGTCCTTGAGATCAACAACATCGAGGTGGTCTACAACAAGGTGGTGCAAGTGCTGCGCGGCCTGTCGATGGCCGTGCCGCGCGGCGAGATCGTGGCGCTGCTCGGCAGCAACGGCGCCGGCAAGTCGACCACGCTGAAGGCGGTGTCCGGCCTGCTGGCGCTCGAAGACGGCGAACTGCAGGCCGGCCGCATCGCATTCAACGGCATTTCGACCGACCGCCTGGCGCCGCAGCAACTGGTACGGCGCGGCCTCTGCCACGTGATGGAAGGCCGGCGCGTGTTCGAGGACCTCACGGTCGAGGAAAACCTCGTGGCCGCCACCTACGCGCACACCGGCCGCGGGCCGGCGCCGCGCAATTTCGATGGCGTCTATGCCTACTTGCCGCGCCTGCACGAGCGCCGCAAGGGCCTGGCCGGCTACCTGTCGGGTGGCGAGCAGCAGATGCTGGCGATCGGCCGCGCGCTAGTCGCCGAGCCCGAGCTGATCCTGCTCGACGAACCCTCGCTCGGCCTGAGTCCCAAGCTGGTCGAGGACATCTTCACGATCATCGCGCGCATCAACGCCGAACGCGGCGTGTCGATGCTGCTGGTCGAGCAGAACGCCAGCGTGGCGCTGGCCGTCGCCCACCGCGGCTACATCATGGAGAACGGAAAGATCGTGATCGACGGCAGTGCCGAGCGGCTCGCGGCCGACCCCGACGTGCGCGAGTTCTATCTCGGCGTGGGCGGCGGCGGCGAGGCGCGCAGCTTCCGCGGCCTCAAGCACTACAAGCGCCGCAAGCGCTGGCTGTCATGACGAACCATGCCCTCCCCGCGCTGACCCTGCCTCAGATGCTGCGCGAGCAGGCGCGCACGCGGCCCGCCGCGATCGCGATCCGCCAGAAGGACTTCGGCATCTGGCATCCGGTGCACTGGGCCGACTACCACCGCCGAGCCAGCCACTTCGGCCTCGGGCTGCGCGCGCTCGGGCTGCCGGCCGGCGGCCACCTGGGCATCCTGTCCGAGAACCGCAT
>NZ_JBFUCI010000101.1:0-16899 GCF_056405335.1 Variovorax sp. P1_H12_2 | reverse complement strand
GCGCCAATCCGGCCGAGTACCTGATCCGCTCGGCCGGCGACTGGACCTTGCGCTTCATCTGCATCGTGCTGGCGGTCACACCGCTGCGGGTCATCGGCAAGGTCAATGCGCTGGCGCGCTTTCGCCGCATGCTGGGGCTGTTCGCCTATTTCTATGTGGTGGTGCACCTGCTGAGCTACGCCTGGTTCGACATGGGCTTCGAGTTCGCCGACATCGCCAAGGACATCGCCAAGCGGCCGTTCATCCTGGTCGGTTTCTCGGCTTTCGTGCTGCTCACGCCGCTGGCCGCCACGTCGTTCAACCGCGCCATCAAGGCGCTGGGCGCGAAGCGCTGGCAGGCGCTGCACAAGCTGGTCTATGGGATCGCCGGCCTGGGCCTGCTGCACTTCTTCTGGATGCGTGCGGGCAAGAACAACTTCGCCGAAGTGTTCGTGTATGCCGCGATCGTCGGGCTGCTGCTCGGCTGGCGCGCATGGAACTTCGCGCGCAACAGGAATAAGCAGGCGCGGCCGATGGCTTCGGCGCGCACCCAGCTCAGCAAGTGATCCGGCGGCGCCTGCCGCTCAGGCGCCCGGTTGCTCGCTGCGCAGTTGGTCCTCGATCGTCTCGCGGCGGCGGATCAGCGTCGCCTGGGTGCCGCTGACCAGCACTTCCGCGGCTCGTCCGCGGGTGTTGTAGTTGCTCGCCATCGCCATGCAGTAGGCGCCCGCGGAGAGCACGGCGAGCCGATCGCCGGGTGCCACTTGAAGCACGCGATCGCGGCCGATCCAGTCGCCGCTTTCGCAGACCGGGCCGACCACGTCGTAGGTGGTGGCCTCGGCCTGGCGCTCGGCCAGCGGAACGATCTGGTGGAAGGCCTGGTACATGGCCGGCCGCGGCAGGTCGTTCATGGCCGCATCGACGATGCAGAAGTTCTTTTCCTCGCCGGGCTTGAGGTAGAGCACCTCGGTCACGCAGACACCCGCGTTGCCGACCAGCGAGCGTCCCGGCTCGACGATCAGCCGGCGCCGACCGAAGCCGCGCGCATCGAGGCGCGCGAGCAGTTGCTGCCAGAGCGCATCGGCGGCCGGCGGGGTATCGCCGTTGTRGTCGATGCCCAGGCCGCCGCCGAAGTCGAGGTGGTGCAGCGGGATGCCGGCCGCCTCGATCGCCTCGACCAGGTCGAGCACGCGCTCGAGTGCCTCGAGGTAGGGCGAGGCATCGGTGATCTGGGAGCCGATGTGGCAGTCGATGCCGACCACCTGCAGGCCCTGCAAGGAAGCCGCGTGCCGGTAGATCGCGACCGCGCGGTCGTGCGCCACGCCGAACTTGTTGCCCTTGAGGCCGGTCGAGATGTACGGATGCGTCTTCGGGTCGACGTTGGGATTGATGCGGATGCTGACCGCCGCGCGGCGGCCTTCCTCGAGCGCGACGGCGTTGAGCACGTCGAGCTCGGCTTCGCTCTCGACGTTGAAGCAGCCGATGCCGGCCGCCAGCGCCTGGCGCATCTCGGCGCGGGTCTTGCCCACGCCCGAGAAGATCACCTTGGCCGGATCGGCGCCGGCCGCGAGCACGCGCGCCAGTTCGCCGCCCGAGACGATGTCGAAGCCGCAGCCGGCCTCGGCGAAGACGCGCAGCACGCCGAGCGAGGAATTGGCCTTGATGGCATAGCAGACCAGGGCGTCGCGGCCCTCGAAACCGCGCTGGTAGGCGGCCAGCGCGTCCAGCATCCATTGCTTCGAGTAGACGAAGAGGGGGGTGCCGTAGGCCTGCGCGAGTTCGGACAGCGGCTGGCCCTCGATCTGCAGCACGCCGTCCTTGTGCGCGATGTGGGGGTGGCCGGGAAGCCTTGCGACCGTGTGGTTCACTTCGTGCCTCCGGCGGGCGCGCTGCTGGCTGCCGCTGGCGGCGGGACGGCGGGGGAGTCGGTGGCCGCGGAGGCGGGCGGGGTGGGCAGCAGCAAGCYGGGCAGCGTGGCGCGGTCCTTGGCGACCGGATCGGTGGGCAGATACAGCCCGCCCTTTTGACCGCAGGCCGTCAGGCCGACCCCAACGAGCGCGAGGCCAACGGCGCTCACTAGAATTTGGCGAACATTCAACATGGCGAAATTGTAATGACCGACCCCGAGTACATGGACCGCGCAGAAGCTGCGCTGGCAGCGATCGAGCGCGGCTGCGACCGCATCAACGACGCGACCGACGCCGATATCGACAACCAGCGCGTCGGGGGGATGATCACCATCACGTTCCGCAACGAAAGCCAGTTGATCATCAACCTGCAAAAGCCGCTGCAGGAAATATGGCTCGCGGCCCGCTCCGGCGGCTACCACTACCGGCACGACGGCCAGTCCTGGGTCGACACCAAGACCGGCGAGGAATTCTTCGGCAACCTGTCGCGCGAAGCCACGCGGCAGGCCGGCCAGCCGCTCGAATTCCCGCCAGCTTAAGCCCCGGCCGGCGTAGCCCGGCCTGTTGGTGAAACACCGCGGAACCGGCTTTGCCGGGCCGCCGGTGTTGCCCCCGGCAGGGGGTGGGCGGGCTACACGMAGTGAGCCCAACCTGGGGGCGAGCAACAGTSCYACCGCGGAACCGGCTWKGCCGGGCCGCTGGTGTTGCCCCCGGCAGGGGGTGGGAGCCCGACACGCAGTGCGGGCGACCTGGGGGCGAGCCTAGTTCCTGAAGAGGTCCAGGATCCGACTGCGTTCCTCGACCGGCGCCGGCGCGCTGATCGGTGGCGCCGCAATGGCCTCCGCCGGCTGCGTCGGCCCGCCGTCCACGCCCAGGGCCGCGACGCCGCGTCCCGGCGCATAGTCGTCGTAGTACCACTCGCCGCCGACATTCACCACGCCCGAAGGCGCAGGCACTTCGGCCACCGGAACGCCCTTGATCGCGGTCTCCATGAAGTTGATCCAGATCGGCAGGCTCAGGCCGCCGCCGGTCTCGCGGTCGCCGAGCTTGCGCGGCGTGTCGTAGCCCATCCAGGCCACCGCCGCCATGGTCGGCTGGAAGCCCGCGAACCAGGCGTCGAGCGAATCGTTGGTGGTGCCGGTCTTGCCGTAGATGTCGGTGCGCTTGAGCGTGGCTTGCGCCTTGGCCGCGGTGCCGCCGCTGGCCACCGATTGCAGCAGGCTGGCCATCAGGAAGGCATTGCGCTGCGGCACCGCGCGCAAGGTCTCGTTGAGCAGGGGCGGCTGCTTGTCGACCAGCACCTTGTCCTTGTGGTCGGTCACCCGCGTCACGAGGTACGGATTGACGCGGTAGCCGCCGTTGGCGAACACCGAATACGCGGTCGCCATCTGCATCGGCGTGACCGAGCCGGCGCCCAGCGCCATCGGCAGGTAGGCCGGGTGTTTTTCGCGCTCGAAGCCGAAGTTGGTGACCCAGTCCTGTGCGTAGCGCGTGCCGATCGATTGCAGGATGCGGATCGACACCATGTTCTTGGACTTCATCAGCGCGCGGCGCATCGGCATCGGCCCTTCGAAATTGCCGTCGTAGTTCTTCGGCTCCCAGGGCTGGCCGCCGGTGGTGCCGGCGTCGAAGAAAAGCGGCCCATCGTTGATCACGGTGCTGGGCGTGAAGCCCTTCTCGAGCGCGGCCGAATAGATGAAGGGCTTGAAGCTCGAGCCCGGCTGGCGCCAGGCCTGCGTGACGTGGTTGAACTTGTTCTTGTCGAAATCGAAGCCGCCGACCATGGCCTTGATCGCGCCGTCGCGCGGGTCCATCGCGACGAAGGCGCCTTCCACTTCKGGCAGCTGGGTGATTTCCCAGGCCCCCTTGGGCGTCTTGACGACCCGGATCACCGCGCCGCGGCGGATCCTGATGTTCGGCGGCGCCTTGTCCGAGAGGCCGGACTGCGCCGGCTTCAGGCCTTCGCCGGTGATCATCACGCTGTCGCCGTTGCCGCGCACCGCCTCGATCTCCTTGGGACCGGCCTTCAGCACCACCGCCGACATCACGTCGCCGTTGTCGGGATGCTCGCCCAGCGCGTCGTCGACCGCCTCGTCCAGCTCCTTGGGGGAGGCCGGCAGGTCGACGAACTTCTCGGGGCCGCGGTAGATCTGGCGGCGCTCGTAGTCCATGATGCCTTTGCGCAGCGCCCGGTAGGCCGCCGCCTGGTCGGCCGCGACCAGCGTGGTGTAGACCTTGAGGCCGCGCGTGTAGGTGCTGTCGCCATACTGCGCGTACATCAGCTGGCGCACGGTTTCGGCCACGTATTCGGCGTGCAGGCGCGTCGGATCGGCGGCGTCGCGCAGCTGCAGTTCTTCCTTGCGGGCTTCGGCGGCCTGCTCGGCGGTGATGAAGCCGGCCTCCTGCATGCGGTCGATCACGTACTGCTGGCGCCCGCGCGCGCGGGCCGGATTGTTGACCGGGTTGTTGGCGCCCGGCGCCTTCGGCAGGCCGGCCAGCATCGCCGCCTGGGCGATCGTGATGTCCTGCAGGGGCTTGCCGAAGTAGGCCTCGGAGGCCGCCGCGAATCCGTAGGCCCGGTTGCCCAGGTAGATCTGGTTCAGGTAGATCTCGAAGATCTGGTCCTTCGTCAGCAGGTGCTCCAGCTTGAAGGTCAGGAGCACTTCATAGATCTTGCGGGTCAGCGTCTTTTCCGAGCTCAGGTAGACGTTGCGCGCCACCTGCATCGTGATGGTCGAGGCACCCTGGCTCTTGGCGCGGTTCATGTTCGCGATGCCCGCGCGCAGCATGCCCTTGTAGTCGACGCCGCCATGGTCGTAGAAGCGGGCATCCTCGGCCGCCAGCACGGCATCCTTCACCACCTTCGGAATGGTCGCGATGGGCGTCAGGTTGCGACGCTCCTCGCCGAACTCGCCGATCAGGATCCCTTCGGCCGAAAACACCCGCAGCGGCAGCTTGGGCCGATAGTCCGCGAGCTCGGAAATGTCCGGCAGGTTCGGGTAGGCGACCGCGAGTGCCACGGCGATCACGCAGAGCAGGGCGAGCCCACCGGCCGCGACGATCCCGAGGCTCCACAAGATGAACCGGAGCAACCATGTCAGCCAGGCCGGGCGTTTGGGAGCGTGAGCCTTGGCAGGCCCTTTGGGTCGAGAGGTTTCGGGCATTGAGGCTGTCAGAGTCTGCGCGCATTATAAAAACGCCCCGCTTCAGGACGGAGCGTCGGTAGCAGTTAGGACCCAAGTACTCCTATTTGTGACGTAAGTTGCAGTTCAGAACAGTGACGTCGACTTTTGACAACGATTGCTCACGCCCTGGAGATTCGGCGCTTGGTTGGGCTCGCACCTTGCTGCTAGCATGCAACCACACGCAAATATTTCCAATCGTTACAAACGGATGGGATCGAACTTGACTGCTCTCGGATCGTTGTTTCGCCGCCAGCCCGCGCCCCTGCTCGGGTTGGACGTCAGTTCGTCCAGCGTGAAGCTGGTCGAGCTGGGCCGTGACGCGAGCGGCAAGCTCGTGCTCGAGCGCTGCGCCATCGAGCCCCTCGAGCGCGGCTGGATCACCGACGGCAATGTCGAGAAGTTCGACGAGGTGGCGGAGGCCGTGCGGCGCGTGGTCCGCAAGAGCGGCACGCGCACCAAGAACGTCGCCCTGGCCCTGCCGCCGTCGGCCGTGATCACCAAGAAGATCGTGCTGCCCGGCGGCATGAGCGAGCAGGAGCTCGAGATCCAGGTCGAGTCCGAAGCCAATCAATACATTCCGTTCTCGCTGGACGAAGTCAGTCTCGACTTTTGCGTCATCGGACAGAGCGCCAGCTCGGCCGGCGACGTCGAGGTGCTGATCGCTGCCTCACGCAAGGAGAAGGTGCAGGACCGCCAGGGCCTGGCCGAAGCCTCGGGCCTCAAGGCCGTGATCCTGGACGTCGAGTCCTATGCCTCGCGGCTCGCCACTTCGCGCCTGATCGAGCTGCTTCCCGGCCAGGGCCAGGATGCGGTCGTTGCCCTGTTCGAGGTCGGTGCGTTCACCACCAGCATGCAGGTGCTGCGCAACCAGGAAGTGCTCTACGACCGCGACCAGGCCTTCGGCGGGGCGCAGCTGACCCAGCTGATCGTTCGGCAGTATGGCTTTTCGGTCGAAGAGGCCGAGGTCAAGAAGCGCAGCGGGGAACTTCCCGACGATTACGGCGCGGGCGTGCTCAAGCCCTTCGTCGCCAGCATCGCGCAGGAAATCGCCAGGGCGCTGCAGTTCTTCTTCACCAGCACGCCGCACAACCGTGTCGACTACGTGCTGCTGGCGGGCGGCTCGGCGGCGCTTCCCGGCCTCACCAGCGCCGTGACGCGCCAGACTTCGTTCGCCTGTTCACTGGTGAATCCGTTCGATGGCATGGAGATCGGCAGCGGCATCCGGGAGAAGAAGGTGCGGCGCGAAGCGCCGTCCTACCTCACCTCTTGCGGACTGGCCATGCGGAGGTTCTTGCAGTGATCCTGATCAATCTGCTCCCGCACCGGGAAGCGGCCCGCAAGCGTCGGCGTGAGACCTTCTACGTCACGCTGGGCCTTTCCGCGGTGCTGGGCTGCGTCATCGCCGGCGCCGCGTTTCTGTGGTTCGAAGCCCAGATTTCGGGTCAGCAGGCGAAGAACACGATGCTCAAGACCGAGATCGCCAAGCTCGAGATCGAGATCAAGGAGATCTCCACCCTGCAGGCTGAAATCGCGGCCCTGCGTGCGCGCCAGCAGGCGGTCGAGGATCTGCAGGGCGATCGCAACCTGCCGGTGCACCTGCTCAACGAACTGGTGCGGCAGTTGCCTGACGGCGTCTACATCACGAGCATGAAGCAGGAGAACCAGACGGTCACGCTGCAAGGCATGGCGCAGTCGAACGAGCGAGTCTCCGAGCTGCTGCGCAACCTGGGCAACAGCAGTCCCTGGCTGGTCAAGCCGGAGCTGATCGAGATCACCTCGGCGACCGTGAACCTGACGCCACGCGACCAGCGGCGGGTCGCCAACTTCAAGATGCGCATTGGTCTCAAGCGGCCGACCGACGCCCAGAAACCCGGCGCCGTGCCGGCACAAGTCAAGGCGAAGGGGTAAGCGCTCATGGCAAAGAAACGCTCCTCCTTCGACCTGGCGCTGAGCCTGCGGCGCTTCGGCCAGCAGTTCCAGGGACTGAACCCCAACGACCCTTCGGTCTGGCCGCCGGTGCCACGCTACGCCTTGTGCGTTGCGGTCGCCGCCGCGGTTCTTGTTGCGCTGTGGTTCGTCTGGCTCACCAATTCGAACGACGAACTCGATGCCGAGCGCGCCAAGGAAGTGACGCTCAGGGCGGACTACCAGAAGAAGGTGGCGCAGGCCGCCAATCTCGATCTGCTGAAGAAGCAGCGCGAACAGGTCCAGCAGTTCGTCACGGTGCTCGAGAAGCAGCTGCCGAGCAAGGCCGAAATGGATGCGCTGCTGTCCGACATCAACCAGGCCGGGCTCGGCCGCAGCCTGCAGTTCGAGCTGTTCCGACCGGGTCAGGTCTTGGTCAAGGACTACTACGCGGAGCTTCCGATCGCGGTGCGCGTGACGGGCCGCTACCACGACATGGGCGCCTTCGCCGCCGACATCGCGAATCTGTCGCGGATCGTGACCTTGAACAATCTCTCGGTGGCGCCGCAGAAGGACGGGGTGCTGGTCATGGATGCCACGGCGCGGACCTATCGCTATCTGGACGAGGAAGAGCAGAACATGCAGCGCGCCGCGGCCGCGGGGGCGAAGAAGAAATGAGGGCGCTCAGCTTACTGGTGCTTGCGGCCGCAGCGGTGGGCCTGACCGGCTGCATCGGTTCGGAACAGGAAGACCTCCAGCGTTGGATGGCCGAACAGCGCGCGCAGGTGAAGCCCAGCGTGCCCCCGATCACGGAACCGAAGAAGTTCACGCCGCAGGCCTACAGCGAGAGCGCCGCCTTCGACCCCTTCAACATGCAGAAGCTGACGCAGGCGCTGCGGCGCGATTCGGCCCAGCCCAGCAGCTCGGGCCTGATTGCCCCCGAACTGGCGCGGCGCAAGGAAGCGCTCGAGGCCTTCCCGCTCGATTCGATGGCGATGGTCGGAAGCCTGAGCCGCAACGGCCAGCCCGTGGCGCTCATCAGCGTCGACAAGCTGCTCTACCAGGTGCGGGTCGGCAACTATCTGGGACTCAACTACGGGCTCATCACCCGTATCAGCGAAACCGAACTCGGCTTGCGTGAAATCGTGCAGGACGCCGCCGGTGAATGGATCGAACGCGTGGCGACGCTGCAGTTGCAAGAGAGGTCGAAATGAAACTACAAAAATCAATGCTGGCGCAGTGGCTGCGCGTCGCCGGCGCGGCGCTCGTGGCGTTCGGCGCGGCGGCCGTCGTGCATGCCCAGAATGCGATCGAATCCGTCACGAGCTCGATGCAGTCCGGCGCAGAGGTGATCCGGGTCGATTTCACCCAGCCACTCGCCGCGGCGCCGACCGGCTTCGCGATCCAGTCGCCGGCCCGCGTCGCACTCGATTTCCCGGGTGTCACCAATTCCATCGGACGCAACGCGATCGAGATCAACCAGGGCAACCTGCGCTCGGTCAACGTGGTCCAGGCCGGCGAACGCACCCGCCTGGTGTTGAACCTCAAGCAGGCGACTGCCTACAAAACCGAGATCCAGGGCAAGTCGCTGCTGGTCTCGCTGGAGCCGGTGGCCGGCGCGGCGCTGGTGGCCTCGGCCCAATCGGCCTTCGCCGAGAACCGCAACCGCGACATGCTGCCGCTGCGCGATGTCGATTTCCGCCTCGGCAGCGACAACACCGGCCGCGTGATCGTCGACCTGGCCAACAACCAGGTGGGTGTCGACATCCGCCAGCAAGGCAAGAACCTGGTGGTGGAATTCACCAAGTCGACCTTGCCCGAAGGCCTGCGCCGCCGCCTCGACGTGTCCGATTTCGGCACGCCCGTGCAACTCGTGACCACCCAGCAGGTCGGTGACCGCGTCCGGATGGTGATCGAGCCCCGCGGTGAGTGGGAGCACAGCGCCTACCAGAGCGAGAACCAGTTCGTGGTCGAAGTGCGGCCGCGCAAGATCGATCCGACCAAGCTGACGCAGGGCGTGGGCTACAACGGCGAGAAGCTGTCGCTGAACTTCCAGAACATCGAGGTGCGCTCGCTGCTGCAGGTGATCGCCGACTTCACGAACTTCAACATCGTGACTTCCGACTCGGTCACCGGTTCGCTGACGCTGCGCTTGAAGGATGTGCCCTGGGACCAGGCGCTGGACATCATCCTGCAGGCCAAGAACCTCGGCATGCGCAAGAACGGCAGCGTGCTGTGGATCGCGCCCAAGGACGAGATCAACGCCAAGGAAAAGATGGAGTTCGAGGCCCAGGCCGCGATCCAGAACCTGGAGCCGCTGCGTACCCAGTCCTTCCAGCTCAACTACACGAAGGCACTGCAGATCGCCGCAGGCCTGACCGGCACCGGCGCCTCCGCCGGCGGCGGCGGTGGTGGCGGCGCCGGCACGGCGACCCGGATCCTGAGCCCGCGCGGCAGCGTGATCGCGGAAGCGCGTACCAACCAGTTGTTCGTGTCGGACATCCCGTCTCRCCTGGTGCAGGTGGCCGAGCTGATCCAGAAGCTGGACATCCCGGTGCGCCAGGTCCTGATCGAGGCGCGCATCGTCGAAGCGGCAGATACGTTCGGCAAGTCGCTGGGCGTGAGGCTGGGCGGCGGCGTGTTGAACAACAACAATGCGATCGGGCCGACGGTTTTCGTTCCCGGAACTGCGAACACGGCGGCGAACATCATCTCGACCCCGACCGGCAGCAACTTCGTCAATCTGCCATCGACCGGTGTCACGGGCAACGGCAGCGCGCCGGGCACGTTCGCGATTTCGCTGTTCAATTCCAGCTTGTCCCGCATCCTGAACCTCGAGATTTCCGCCCTCGAAGCCGACGGCAAGGGCAAGGTGGTGTCGAGCCCGCGCGTCGTGACGGCCGACCAGACCAAGGCCTTGATCGAGCAGGGCACGGAGTTGCCCTACCAGGTCGCGACCTCCAGCGGCGCCACCTCGATCGCGTTCCGCAAGGCCAACCTGAAGCTCGAGGTGACCCCGCAGATCACGCCCGAGGGCAACATCATCCTGACGCTCGACGTCAACAAGGACACGGTGGGACGGCCGACCACGGCCGGCTTCGCGATCGACACCAAGCACGTGCAAACCGAGGTGCTGGTCGAGAACGGCGGGACGGTCGTCATTGGTGGTATCTTCGAACTCACTGAATCCAATGACGAGTCGCGCATCCCGGTGCTCGGTGAAGTGCCTTATCTCGGGGCACTGTTCCGGACGCGCACTCGCACTGCCAACAAAACTGAAATGCTCGTCTTCATCACCCCGAAAATGATCACCGACCGCAACGCTGCGCGTTGAACGCGCAGCGTTCGTAGCTTCGCATGGCGGTCGCACTCGTCGGCTTGCCCGGCGCCGGAAAATCCGCGATTGGCCGGCGTCTGGCGCAGCGCCTGCAGCTTCCCTTCATCGACAGCGATCATGTGATCGAGGATCGGCTCGGCTGTTCGATCCGCGACTACTTCGAACGCGAGGGGGAGGCCAGTTTCCGGGATCTCGAGCAGTCGGTCATCGCCGAACTGGCGGCGGCGCCCCACGGCGTGGTGGCCACCGGCGGCGGCTGCGTGTTGCGGGAGGCCAATCGGCAAACCCTGCGCGCCAACTTCCATGTGCTCTACCTGCGCTCGACGCCCGAGGATGTGTTCCGGCGGCTGCGCCACGACGTCAAGCGGCCACTGCTGCAGGTGGCCGACCCGCTGGGCCGCTTGCGCGAGCTCCATGAGGCGCGCGATCCGCTCTACCGTGAGACGGCCCACGAGATCGTCGAGACCGGCCGGCCGTCGATCGCGATGCTGGTCAACATCATCGTGATGCAGCTCGAGCTCGCCGGGGTCGTGGTGCCCGACGCCAAGGGACATCCGGTCGACTGACCCGGGGCCAGTCGGCGTGCACCTAAACTCGGGGGCATGCCATTGCCCGTTCTGCCCGTCCCCCCTCAACATGTCGAGATCCAGCTCGGCGAGCGCAGCTACCAGATCCTGATCGGCAGCGAGCTGCTCGGCGATGCACGCAGTTTCGCGGCCGTGCCGGCGGCTGCCAGCGCCCTGATCGTCACCAACACCACCGTGGCGCCACTCTATGCGGCAGCCCTGCAAAAGGCGCTGGCTGGCCGCTACCGCGAAGTGCACGTGCTCGAACTGCCCGACGGCGAGGCCCACAAGGACTGGCAGACCCTGAACCTGATCTTCGATGCGCTGCTGGCCCGAGGCAGCGACCGCAAGACGGTGCTGTTCGCGCTCGGCGGTGGCGTGGTGGGCGACATGACCGGTTTCGCCGCCGCCAGCTACATGCGTGGCGTGCCTTTCGTGCAGGTGCCGACGACGCTGCTGGCGCAGGTCGATTCGTCGGTTGGCGGCAAGACCGCAATCAATCATCCCCTGGGCAAGAACATGATCGGCGCCTTCTACCAGCCCCAACTGGTGCTGTGCGACCTGGCGACGCTGGCCACGCTGCCGCCGCGCGAACTCAGCGCCGGGCTGGCCGAGGTCATCAAGTACGGCCCGATCTACGACATGGACTTCCTGGCCTGGATCGAGGACCACATCGATGCACTGATCGCCCGCGAGCCCACCGCGCTGGCGCACGCGGTCAAGCGCAGCTGCGAGATCAAGGCCGAGGTCGTGGGCCAGGACGAGCGTGAAGCCGGCCTGCGCGCGATCCTCAATTTCGGCCACACCTTCGGCCACGCGATCGAGTCGGGGCTCGGCTATGGCGAGTGGCTGCACGGCGAGGCGGTCGGCTGCGGCATGGTCATGGCGGCGCATCTGTCGCAGCGGCTCGGCGGCATCGACGCCGCCTTCGTCGCGCGGCTGACGACACTGGTTCGTCGCGCCGGCCTTCCGGTCACCGCGCCGGCGCTCGGGGCCGAGCGCTACCTTGAGCTGATGCGCGTCGACAAGAAATCGGAAGCCGGCGAGATCCGTTTCGTGGTCATCGACAAACCGGGCTCGGCGGTGGTGCGCAGCGCGCCCGATGCGATGGTGCGCGAAGTCCTGGCGCATTGTTGCGTGGCCTGACATGAGCCTCGCGCCCTATGCCTGCGACCCCGCGCGCTCGCGCGGCCGGCGCCATCCCGAGGTGCCGGCGCCGACGCGCGACGCCTTCCAGCGCGACCGCGACCGGATCGTTCATTCGACCGCCTTCCGGCGCCTGGTCTACAAGACCCAGGTCTTCCTGAACCACGAAGGTGACCTGTTTCGGACCCGGCTCACGCATTCGCTCGAGGTCGCCCAATTGGGCCGTTCGATCGCGCGGGCGCTCCGGCTCAACGAGGACCTGGTCGAGGCGATCGCGCTGGCCCACGACCTGGGCCACACCCCTTTCGGCCATGCGGGCCAGGACGCGCTCGATGCCTGCATGCAGGGCCACGGCGGCTTCGAGCACAACCTGCAGAGCCTGCGCGTGGTCGACGAACTCGAGCATCGCTACCCGCAGTACGACGGCCTCAACCTGAGTTTCGAAACCCGCGAGGGCATTCTCAAGCACTGCTCGCGCGCCAACGCCGAACGCATCGAGGCCGAGGAGCCGGGCGGGGTGGGGCGGCGCTTCTGCGACCGCACCCAGCCCGGGCTCGAGGCGCAGCTGTGCAACCTGGCGGACGAGATCGCCTACAACGCGCACGACATCGACGACGGCGTCCGGTCGGGGCTGATCGGTATCGATCATCTCGGCGAGGTCGACCTGTTCGATCGGCATCGGCGCGAGGCCTTGGCCGAGCATCCCGGCCTGCAGGGGCGACGGGTGCTGTACGAAACCATTCGCCGGATGCTCAGCGCGCAGGTCTACGACGTCATCGACGCCACCCGCAGTGCGCTCGAATCGACCGCGCCGGCGGATGCGGACGCGGTGCGCCGAAGCGCGCCGCTGGTGCTTTTCAGCGCCCGCATGCGCGTGGAGTCCTCGGATCTCAAGCGCTTCCTGTTTCGCAATCTTTATCGCCACCCCCGAGTGATGCAGACAGCGGACCAGGCCCAGGCCGTCGTGCGTGCGCTGTTCGACGCCTACCTCGACGACGCCGCCCAAATGCCCGAGGCCTTCGCCCAGCGTGCCGACCGCCAGCGAGGCGTCGCGGACTACATCGCCGGCATGACCGACCGGTTCGCGATCCGGGAATACGAGCGCCTCACGGGGCGGCGGTGGGTCGAATGAGCGGACCGTCGATGCATCGGCCCCGGATCCCCGCCGCGGCGCTCGCGGTCGTCGCGGGCGGCGTCGCCGCCGCACTGCACATCGGCAAGCTGCCGCCGGCGGTGCCGGCCCTGCAAGCCACGCTGGGCATTGGCCTGGTGCAGGCGGGGTTCCTGCTGTCGCTGGTGCAGCTGGCGGGCATGACGCTCGGCCTGCTGGTCGGGCTGGCAGCCGACACCATCGGCCTGCGGCGCAGCATGCTGGCCGGACTGATGCTGGTCAGCCTCACGAGTGCGCTGGGAGGCGGGGTAGGGGTCTGGATCGATGACCCGGTCCTTGCGGTCGGCYGGCTGCTCGCCCTGCGCGCGCTCGAGGGCGTCGGCTTCCTGCTGGCCGTGATGCCGGGACCCGGGCTGATCCGCGCGGTGGCCCCTGCCGGCGCGGACAAGAGCGCGATCGGCCTGTGGGGCGCCTACATGCCGTTCGGCGTCGCCCTGGCCTTGCTGCTGGGCCCGGCGTCGATCGCCGGTGCCGGCTGGCCGGGCTGGTGGTGGGCATTGGCGGCGATCTCCGCCGCCGCGGCGGTGGGGGTGGCGCTGGCGGTGCCGCCGGACCGCACCCGTCGGGGCGCGTCGGGCGGTTCGGCCGAGGGGTGGTCGGTGCGACTGCGCGACACCCTGGGCGCGAGCGGGCCCTGGACGCTCGCGCTGGCATTCGCGGTCTATTCCTCGCAATGGATGGCCGTGATCGGCTTCCTGCCTGCCATCTATGCCAGTGCAGGGGTGCCGGCTGGCTGGAATGCGGCGCTCACTGCGCTGGCCGCAGGCGCGAACATCGTCGGCAACGTGGCGGGCGGCCAGCTGCTGCAGCGCGGCATGGCGCCGGTCCGGCTGTTGCGCTGGGGATTTGTCGTGATGGGGCTCGGCAGCGTCGCGGCTTTCGCCGGGATCAGCGCTCCGGAGACGGCCTGGAGCCTGCCGCCGGCACTGCGCTATCTGGCGATCTGCATGTTCTCCCTCGGCGGCGGCGTCGTGCCGGCGACCCTGTTCATGCTCAGCGTGCGGTGCGCGCCCGGCGCTTCCACGGTGTCGACCACCGTGGGCCTGATGCAGCAGGCCTCCTCGTTCGGCCAGTTCGTGGCGCCGCCGGTGGTGGCCTGGCTCGCGCACCGCGTGGGCGGCTGGCAATGGACCTGGATCGTGACCCTGGCGTGTTCGCTCGCGGGCATGGTCCTCGCGGCCCGGCTTTCGCCGTCCGTACCCAAGAGGGGCGCCGCATGACGGACCCTGCAACGGTTTCCGCCGCGCAGGCCGAGGCCGACACCCGGCGCTGGCTCGAACGCGCGGTGATCGGACTCAATCTTTGTCCCTTCGCCAAAGCCGTGCACACGCGCGGCCAGGTCCACTACGCGGCCTTTTTGCAGGATGATGAGTCCGGCCTGATCGAGGCAATGATCCGCGAGGCCGAAGCGCTTGCGGCCTTGGCGCCCTCCGAGCGCGACACCACACTTCTGATGGCACCGAACACCTTGGCCGACTTCCTGGACTTCAACGATTTCACGGCGCGTGCCGAGCGCCGCCTGGCGCGCGCGGGCTTCGACGGGCTTCTGCAACTGGCCAGCTTCCACCCGCGCTTCCAGTTCGGCGGCACCGAGGTCGACGACATCACGAACGCCACCAACCGGGCCCCCTATCCCACGCTGCACCTGCTGCGCGAGGACAGTGTCAGCCGGGCGGTCGACGCCTTTCCGGACGCCGAGGCGATCTTCGGGCGCAACATCGAGACGCTCGAAGCGCTGGGTGCGGCCGGATGGGCGGCGCTGGACGTCGGGCCGGGGAGCGAGCGATGAGCGCCGCGCCGGACCGCTCCGAGCAAGCTCGCACCGCAGTGCGCAGCACGGAGGTTGCATGAGCAAGGCTGCGAAGGCTTCGAAAGCCGAAGCGGAGGTCCTCGGCGAACTGCGGCCGGGCCAGTCGGTCGAGCTGCTCAAGGAACTCCATATCCTCACGCGCGAAGGCCGGCTCAACCAGGATTCGCGCCGCAAGCTCAAGCAGGTCTACCACCTGTTCCAGTTCATCGAGAAGCTGTTGCGCGAGCTGCCGGACGACGGCGCCCAGGCCTCGCTGGCCGACCACGGCGCCGGCAAGTCGTACCTGGGCTTCATCATCTACGACCTGTTCTTCAAGCAGCGCGGCGCGGGCCATGTCTACGGCATCGAGACCCGGGCCGAGCTGGTCGAGAAGTCGCGCACGCTGGCCCAGCGGCTGGGCTTCGATCGCATGGCCTTCCTCAATCTCACGGTGGCCGAATCCGCCAGCGCGGCCGAGCTGCCGCCGCGGATCGACGTCGTGACCGCGCTCCATGCCTGCGACACCGCCACCGACGACGCCATCGCTTTCGGGCTGGCGAAGCAGGCGCGCTTCATGGTGCTGGTGCCTTGCTGCCAGGCCGAGATCGCCGCCTGCCTGCGCCAGACCAAGGCGCTGGCCCTCTCGCGCACGCCGCTGGCGGAGCTGTGGCGCCACCCGTTGCACACGCGCGAGATCGGCAGCCAGCTCACCAATGTGCTGCGCTGCCTGTATCTGGAAGCGAACGGCTATCAGGTCACGGTGACGGAACTCGTGGGCTGGGAGCACAGCATGAAGAACGAGCTGATCATCGCGCGCCACACCGGCCAACGCAAAGCCAGCGCGGCCGAGAGGCTGCGCGAACTGCTCGAGCAGTTCGGGCTCGCGACGCTGCTGGAGACCCGCTTCCGGCTCTCCTGAGCCGCGCACCCCTGCGCCACCTCCGTCATGGCTCGATTGCCCCGTCTCACGCTGGCCGGCCAGCCGCACCACGTGATTCAGCGCGGAAACAACCGCCAGGCCGTGTTTCTCGACCGCGCCGACCGCGAGATGTTCCTGGGGCTCCTGGGAGAGAACGCGGCTCGCTTCGGCATTGCGCTTCACGCCTACGTCTTGATGGACAACCACTTCCATCTGCTGGCCACGCCCTCGACCGCCGACGGCCTGCCGCAGTGGATGCAGGCGGTGGGTCGGCGCTATGTGCGCTACTTCAATGACCGGCACGGGCGCAGCGGCACCTTGTGGGAAGGGCGCTACAAGTCGACGCTGATCCAGACCGACCGCTATTTGCTGGCCTGCATGGCCTACATCGACCTGAACCCGGTGCGCGCCGGCCTGGCGGCCGAGGCGCGCGACTACCCGTGGTCGAGCCACGCGCACTACGCGGGACTCGTGCACGACAAGCTGCTCACGCCGCACGCGCTCTACTGGGCGCTCGGCAACACCCCATTCGCGCGCGAGGCCGCCTATGCCGAAATGGTGCGTGCAGGCATTCCGGCCGCCGCTCAGGCGCTGCTGACCGAGGCGACCCTGCATGGCTGGGCCGTCGGCGATCGCGACTTTGTCGATTCGTTACAAAAAACCACAGGGCGCCGCGCGCTGAAAGCGCGTGCCGGGCGGCCGCCGCTGCCTCATCCGCGTTAATCGACACAGAGAAGTTGCCCGCAGGGACTCGCGGGTGCGCTATTGTTTTTGATGTGTCCCTAATTTTTGACCAATGATTTTTGTCGGAATCTAATTGGAATCTGACCCCAATTAAATGATTTGGCATTATTTGTGCAACGCAATATGCTCCTCTTCCCTGCGAAAACTGAAGGAGCACGCCCATGACGACGGCTGCCGAGATCCAGCATCTCCAAGAACACGGTCTTTATTCCGCCGCTGACGAGCATGACGCCTGCGGCGTCGGCTCTGTC
>NZ_JBFUCI010000100.1:0-17133 GCF_056405335.1 Variovorax sp. P1_H12_2 | reverse complement strand
ACTCCACCGTGCGCGGCGAGAGAGCGAGCGCGCGGGCGATCTCCTTGTTGGTGAGGCCGGCAACGATGAAGCCCAGCACCTCGCGCTCGCGCTCGGACAGCTGCTGATGGCGCTCGCGCGCCGCCTGGTCGGCCTGGGTCCGCTCGCGCGAGTTGACATGCTGGCGCACCGCCTGCTGCAGCGCCTCGAGCAGTTGCTCGTCGTCCACCGGCTTCTCGAGGAACTCCGCCGCGCCCGCCTTGAAGGCGCGTCGGCACATCTCCACCGTGCCGTGGCCGGTGAGCATGATCACGGGCTGGTCGACGCCCTGCGCGATCAGGGTGTCGAGCAGCGCCAGCCCGCCGATGCCGGGCATGCGCACGTCGAGCACGATGGCGCCGATGCCGCCGCGGTCGAAGCCGTCGAGGAACGCCTGTGGATCGGCCCAGGTCTGCGTCCGCAGGCCGACGGTGCCGATCAGCAGGGCCAGGCTCTCGCGCACCGCGAGGTCGTCGTCGATCAGGTGGATCAGCGGGGACAGCGTTCCGTTCATGCCGGCCGCTCCGAGTCGGCTGGGCCGGCGAGCGGCAGGCGCAGCGTGAAGCGCGCACCGCGCGGCGCGGCGTGCTCGGCGCCAAGTGAGCCGCCCATGCCGCTGGCCAGCGTCTCGCAGAGGCTCAGCCCGAGCCCGAGGCCGCCCTCGCGGGTGCTGTAGAAGGGCTCGAACAGCCGTCGCAGGGCATCGGCCGGGAAACCGGGCCCGTTGTCGGTCACGCTGAGGAAGCCCCGGCCGTTGTCGAGGCCGATCGCCAGCTGCAGCCTGCGCTCGCTGCGCGGCACCTCGTCGAGCGCCTGCAGCGCATTCATCAGCAGGTTGTGGACGATCTGCTCCAGCGCCACCGGCTCGGCCTGCACGACCACCGGCGGGTGGGCCGCATCGTCGATCGCCGGCACCACGGTCCTGCGGCCCAGTTCGGGCGCGAGCAGGTGCAAGGCGCTGCGCAGCGTGTCCCGCAGCGCCACGGGCCGCATCTCGGCCTGGCGGTCGGGCCGCTCGATCACGCGGCGCAGCCGGCCCACCACCTCGGCGGCGCGGCGCGCCTGTTCGGCGGCCTGCTTCATGGCGGAGCGCGCGGTCGCCAGTTCCGGCGGCTCCTCGTCGAGCAGCCGCCCCGCCGCCTGCGTGTTCGCAAGCACGGCCGTCAGCGGCTGGTTCAGTTCGTGCGCCATGCCGGCCGCCAGTTCGCCGAGGGCGTTGAGACGCGCCACCTGTCCCAGCCGCAACAGTTCCTCGGCGCGGCGCCGCGCGACGCGCTGGCGCCGCAAGGCGCGCGCGCCCCCCAGCACCGCCGCCATGGCGAGCGACCAGGCCGTCATCGCGGCCCAGGGCAACTCGCGCCAGGACACCCGCCGCTCGGCCACCAGCTCGAAGGCCTGGCTCTCCGAGGCCAGCACCTTGCGAAAGTCGAAGCGCCAGCCACCGTCGTCGGCGACCCGGTCGCCCGGCTGGACGACGAACTGCTGCCCGCCCTGCTCCAGCGTCACGCGCACCGGGCTGATCTTCGGGTCCATCGGCCAGTCGCGCCAGGGCACGGCGGTGGCGAGATCGATGGCGAGGGCGTAGCTGACGGGCAGTGCGCCGATCACCAGCCGGTAGCGGCCATGCGCAAAATCGTCGGCGACGAGTTCGGCACGGTGCAATTCGCGCGAGCGGGCCTCGGCGCGGGCCAGCGACGCCTGCGGCCATGCCGCGCCGGCGTCGCGCCGCTGGACATCGAGGATGGACGGATAGACCGACGACAGGCGCCGCTCGGGCCGCGCCGAGGCCGCCGCCGGCTCGAGCAAGGCCAGCGTTGCCAGCACGGCGTCGTACTGCACCACCTGCTGGCTCATGAGCCGGTGCGCGATGCGCCCGTTGACCTCGAAATCCTCGTGCAACTGCCGGATCTCGGCCCGCGCCAGCCACACCGCACCGGCGCCGGCGGCCAGCAGCCATGCGAGCCACCAGCCCCCTTGCGTTCGCAACCATTGCCTCATGGCGCGGATTGTGCCCGCGGCGCGGACCCTCCCCTGTCCGGCGCTTGCATTGCCTGCCTGCCTGCGCTCACAATCTGAGCGCCCGAGCGGCCCAACATCCCCGGGCTTCCGTATGTCAACACCCCTTCCCACTGAAGCGGCGGCGGAGTCCGCGCAGGCCTCGGCAACCCGGGTGGCGAAGCACGCCGCCAAGACGCAGCGCCAGGACATGACGCGACTCGTGCTCGGTCTCCTGAAGCCCTACCACGSCTGGCTGGTGATCGTGTTCGCCGCCATGATGGTSGAGATCGTCATGAGCCTGGCGGCCCCCTGGCCCCTCAAACTGGTGCTCGACGATGCGCTYGGCACCCACCACCTGCCGCACTGGCTCGAATGGGCGCAYCAGTGGGGCATCGGCCGCCACACGCTGGGCGTGGCGCTGTTCGCCGGGATCGCCACCGTGATGATCGCGGTCATCGGCGGCATCGCGACCTACATCGACAACTACTACACCACCAGCATCGGGCAGTGGGTCGCCAACGACCTGCGGCTGCGCATCTACGAGCACCTGCACCGGCTGTCGCTGGCGTTCTACGACAGCGCCAAGACCGGCACCCTGATGTCGACCATCACGAGCGATGTCTCGACGGTGCAGAGCTTCGCCTCCTCSTCGACGCTCTCGATCATCGTCGACATCGTCACGATCGTCTTCATGCTGGGCCTGATGATCTGGCTCGACTGGGACTTCACGCTGATCGCGGTCGCSGTCATGCCCTTCCTGCTGCTGTTCGTGTTYCGCTTCAAGAAGGCGGTSAARGAGGTCACGCGCGAAGTGCGGGTGCGGCAAAGCGAGATCGTGGCCGTGGTCCAGGAAGGCCTGGGCTCGGTGCGCGCGATCAAGGCCTTCGGCCGCCAGGATCTCGAGGTCACGCACATGGAGGCCGCCAGCCACGCGAGCACCGAGGCCGCGCTGCGGGCGCGCAAGATCAAGTCGCTGCTGTCGCCGGTGGTCGCGGTSGTGGTSGCCCTGTGCACCGGCATCGTGCTGTGGAAGGGCACGGCGCTGATCATCGCCGGCACCATGACGGCCGGCGCCCTGACCGTGTATCTCGCCTATCTCTCCAAGTTCTTCAAGCCGGTGAAGGACCTCGCCGGCATGGCCAGCACCATCGCCCAGACCACGGTGGCGCTCGAGCGGATCCAGAAGATCCTGGGCGCCGACGACATCATCCGCGAGCACCCGCAGGCCATCGATCCCGGCCGCGCCAAGGGCGAGATCASCTTCGAGCATGTGGCCTTCGGCTACGGCGACGAGCCCCCGGTGCTGCGCGAYGTCTCGTTCACGATCAAGCCCGGCCAGGTGGTCGGCATCGTGGGKCCGACCGGYAGCGGMAAATCGACCGTCGTGAGCCTGATGCCGCGTTTCTACGACCCGACCGGCGGCCGGGTGCTGATCGACGGCCTCGACATCAGCCGCCAGAAGCTGGCGGCGCTGCGCGCGCAGATCGGCTTCGTGCTGCAGGAAACGGTGCTGTTTCGCGGCACCATCGGCGAGAACATCGCCTACGGCAAGCCSGGCGCCAGCCGGGAGGAGATCGTGGCCGCGGCCAAGCTGGCCAATGCCGACGAGTTCATCAGCCGCATGCCGCACGGCTACGACTCGCTGGTCGGCGAACGCGGCGACACGCTGTCGGGCGGCCAGCGCCAGCGCATCGGCATCGCGCGCGCCGTGATCCGCAACAGCCCGATCATGATCCTCGACGAACCGACGGCGGCACTCGACACCGAGTCCGAGCGGCTGGTCATCGAAGGCCTGGAGCGGCTGATGCAGGGCCGCACCGTGATCATGATCGCGCACCGCCTGAGCACGCTTCGCAACGCCGACAAGATCATCGTGCTGAAGGACGGCATCGTGGTCGAGGAAGGCACCAACGACGAACTGGTGGCGCTCGGCGGCGTCTACGCCGAGCTGCACCGCATCCAGTACGAAAACCCCACGGCCGCAGCGGCCGCGTCCGCCTGAGGAAATCATGTCCCACCGATTGATCGTTCTGCCCGACGACACCGCCAAGCCGATTCTCGATGCGATCAACGCGGCCAAGACCGCGTTGAACATCCGCATGTTCCTGTTCACCGACGARACCCTGCTCTCGGCGGTCATTGCCGCCAAGCAGCGCGGCGTCAAGGTCCGCGTCATGTTGAACCCGGCGCGGCGCACCGGCGAGGCCGAGAACGAGGCGTCGCGCCAGGCRCTGACCGACGCCGGCATCGAGGTGCGCGACAGCAATCCGAAGTTCGACCTGACACACCAGAAGTCGATGGTCGTGGACGACCAGGCCGGTTTCGTCGAATCGCTGAACTGGGAGCCCAAGGACCTGACCGTGACGCGCGACTACGCGGTCGTCACCACGCACGACCTCGAGACGCGCGAGATGGTGGMCTGYTTCGAKGCCGACTGGGCSCACGAGGACTTCACGCCGCAYCCCGAGTCGCGGCTGATCTGGTGCCCCGACAACGGCCGCSAGCGCGTGGCCGCCTTCATCGACGGCGCGCAGCATTCGCTGTGGGTGCAGAACGAGCGCTACCAGGACACSGTGATCATCGAGCGCCTGGTGCGGGCAGCGAYCCGCGGCGTCAAGGTCCACATCCTGACCAAGCCGCCGCATTCGCTCAAGGCCGAGAAGCTGATCGAAGGGGTGGGCGGGCTGCGCATCCTGCAGGACGTCGGCGCCAAGGTGCACACCATGAAGCACCTGAAACTGCACGCCAAGATGATGCTGGCCGATGGTGAGCGCGCGATTGTCGGCTCGATCAACCTCGCGCCGGGCAGCTTCGACGGGCGGCGCGAACTGGCGATCGAGACCGACCATTCCGGCACCGTGCAGCGGCTGGCGGAAACCGCGCAGCGCGACTGGGCGTCCTCGCACAGGATCGACCTCAGCGATGCGGGCCTGATCCACGACCTGGAGAAGCGGCAGCTCGATCCGCACCAGCTCGTGCTCGATGGCAGCCACGAGTCGCAGAAGGACAAGGACAAGCCGAAGACGCACAAGGCGAAGGGCTGAGCCGTGATGGCGCGCATCGGGTTGGCGGCGGCAGCGCTGCTCCTGGCCAACGCGGCGCTGGCGGCGGGCGATGCGGAATTCGCGATCCGCTGGGATCCGGCCGAGGGCGGCCCCGGGACGCTCGAAGCGATCGCCGAGGCCCTGCGGCTTCCCGATGGGAAGCGCAAGACCTTCGAGGTCCGGTACTTCGCCGTGAAGCAGCCGTCCGGCTCGCCCGAGGGCGCCAGCGCGATCGCCCGCGAGCGGCTCTCGGAAGGCCGGATGGAGTCGATGTACAAGCTGCGCAGCCCCCGTCGCCTTCCCGGTCCGCGGGCCGCAGGCCGACTGGCGCTGCCCGTTCAAGGTCGAAGCGAAGCGCCAGAACGAGGTCGACGTCGGCTGGAGCGTCGAGGGCGCGCCGAAGAAGAATTATTCGCGCAGCTGCGAGGCCGGCGGCCATATCGCCGACCTGCTGCCGGCCCGGTTCATGGCCCAGCCGCTGGACTGCGCCAGCAGCATGCTGCGCCTGACCTCCGAGCGCATCAAGATCGAGCGCTGGAGCCTGCCCGGCGGCAGGCAGGCCTTCGAAGTGTCCACCAACGGCCGCGACACGGATGCCGACCTCGAAGCCTTCGCCGCTCGGGTGGTTCGCCCGCTGCTGGCGCTTGGCGTCAGGCCGCTCGCGCAAAGCAAGACCCAGCTCGGCAGCAGTTGTTGAGCGCGCAGGACTCAGCTCGCCGGCGCTCGCGCCGCCTCGCCCATCGTGCGGGCCATGTCGCTCACGATCCGGCGCAGCAACTCGGTCGCGGCGGGTGCCAGCATGCGCCCGTGGCGCGAGATCACGTGCGTGCGGCCCTGGTATAGCAGCGGATTCTTCATCGGCAGTTCCACGACCTCCGGCCTGTCGAGGTGAGGCGGCAGTGACATCCGGGTGCTCAGCGCATAGCCCAGGCCGGCGACGACAAAGTAGCCCAGCGCGCTGAACGAGGTGGTCGTGAGCAGGGTTGGCAGGCGCACGCCCTCGCCGATCTCGGCCGCTTCGATGTGCTGGCGCACCCCGAAGCTGCGCTTCAGCGTGGCGCCCGGATACGGCAGCAGGTCGGCCAGCTTGAGCGGCCGGCCCAGGCGCGCCAGCGGATGCGTCTCGAGCACCAGCGCCTCGATCGGCTGCGGGTGCGAGTGGTGCGAGCGCAGCCGCTCGTCCTTCGGCGGCYGGAACAGGAGGCCGATGTGGGCCCGCTCGTCGATCACCCGGCGCACGATCTCGTCGCTGCTGCCGACCTCCAGCGAGATCGTGATCGCCGGGTGCGCGCGCATGAAGGCCTGCAGGCTGTGGCGCATCAGCCAGTCGACATAGCCCTCGCCGGCGACGATGTCGATATGGCCCCGCTCGACCTTGCGGATCGCATCCATCTGCGCCAGCAGGTGCTGCTTCTGGCTCTGCTGGCGGCGCAGATAGACCGCCAGCAATTCGCCGGCGTCGGTCGGCGCCACGCCGCGTCCGCGCCGCTCGAGCAGCAGCGTGCCGCATTCCTTCTCGAGCAGGCCGACCGCCCGGCTGACCGCCGACGGGTCCATGTCGAGCACCTCGGCGGCACCCCGGACGGATCCGCTTTCCAGCACCTGCATGAAATAGCGCAAGCGCCGCGTTTCCAGCTTGTCGTCCATGCCGCCTCCCGGTGAGCGTTGCATTCAATGCAACAAAGATCCTGAATTTTAGTCATTGATGCAATGACTTCTTTCTTTGAGACTCGGTCTGCCCCCCACTTTCGGAAGACCTCAGCCTCATGACCTCCGCCACCGCCGCGCTCGCGCCCGAATCGCTGGATTCCTATCCCACGGGCAAATTCAAGCTTGTCGTCGTGTCCTTGATCGTGGTCGCCATCGCCGAGCTGATCGGCGCCACCCAGTTCAAGCTCGGCCCCGGCAAGGTGGTGCTGCTGCCGATGCTGTGGGCGCTGCTGCTGGCCGCGGTCTGGGGCATCGCCGCGCGCCGCACCCCGGCGCTGGCGCGCATCCCCGCGGGCCTGCAGTCCTACGCAGGCGGCCTGCTCAACGCCGGGCTGCTGCTGTTCATCGTCAAGCTGGGCCTGACGGTCGGCGCCGCGCTGCCGCAGGTCCGCCAGGCCGGCTGGGCGCTGGTCTTCCAGGAGTTCGGCCACGCCTTCGGCACCCTGGCGCTGGGGCTGCCGCTGGCCCTGCTGCTGGGCATCAAGCGAGAGGCCGTGGGCGCCACCTTCTCGGTCGGGCGCGAGGGCAACCTGGTCATCATCGGCGAGAAGTACGGCATGGCCTCGCCCGAGGGCCGCGGCGTGCTGGCCGAGTACATCACCGGAACCGTGCTCGGGGCGCTGTTCATCGCGGTGCTCGCGGGCTTCATCACCAGCCTCGGCATCTTCGACCCGCGCTCGCTCGCCATGGGCGCCGGCGTCGGCTCGGGCAGCCTGATGGCGGCCGCGATCGGCGCGATCGGCGCCCAGCAGCCGGYCGAGATGCTGCCGCAGCTGACGGCCATCGCCGCCGCCTCGAACCTGCTGACCACGGTGGTCGGCTTCTACTTCACGCTGTTCCTTTCCTTGCCGGTGTGCTCGTGGCTCTATGACCGGCTGGAGCCGGTGCTCGGCCGCTTCTCGAAACGCCAGCCGGCCGACACCGCGGCGCTCGACGGTGGTGTCGCTGCCGGCTCCTCGGAGCTGCCCTTTGCCGACCAGGTGGTCGCCTGGGCGGTGGTCGGTGGCGGCGTGATGATCGGCAACCTGCTGTCGTACAAGGTCCCTTTGCTGCAGTCGCTGGCCGGCATGCTCGCAGTCATGGCCGTGGTGCTGCTGGTCGGCCTGGTGAAGCGCCTGCTGCCGAAGATGCCGATGGTGCTGGTGCTCTCGCTGGTGGCCACGGTGGCCGGCATTCCCGGCCTGTTCCCGTTTTCCGACAGCCTGATCGCGCTCACCGCCAAGCTCAACTTCCTGGCCTTCACCACGCCGGTGCTGGCGCTCGCCGGCTTCTCCGTCGCCAAGGACCTGCCGGTGTTCCGCCAGCTCGGCTGGCGCATCGTGGTGGTCTCGCTCACCGCCACCGCCGGCACCTTCCTCGGCGCCACGCTGATCGCCGAAATCTTCCACTGACCCCTCCAGACGAACTGCCCCATGTACCGCGAACCCGAGATTGCCGAAGAAACGCGCGCACGAATGCTGGCCTGGCGCCATGACATCCACGCCAACCCCGAGACCGCCTTCGAGGAGCACCGCACCGCCAACGTGGTTGCCAACGCCCTGATGCTGATGGGCATTCCGGCGCACCGGGGCCTGGCCGGCACCGGCGTGGTCGGCACCCTGACGAACGGCGAGGGTCCGAGCATCGCGCTGCGCGCCGACCTCGATGCGCTCCACATGACGGAGCTCGGCGAGCACGCCCACAAGTCCACCTGCGCCGGCAAGATGCACGGCTGCGGCCACGACGGCCACACCGCGATGCTGCTCGGCGCGGCCGATCACCTGGCCCGGCACAAGCCTTTCCGCGGCACGGTCCACTTCGTTTTCCAGCCCGCCGAGGAGAACGAAGGCGGCGGCCGCAAGATGGTCGAGGAAGGCCTGTTCGACCGGTTCCCGGCAGACGCGGTCTACGGCATGCACAACTTCCCCGGCATGCCGCGTGGCCARTTCGGGATTCGCACCGGCACCATGACCGCCTACCTCGACACCTTCGAGATCGTCATCACCGGCCGCGGCTGCCACGGCGCGATGCCCGAAACCGGCGTCGACCCGGTGATGATCTCGGCCCAGCTCATCAACGCGCTGCAGACCATCGTGAGCCGGCGGGTCGGCGCCACCGAATCGGCGGTGGTCAGCGTGACGCAGATCCACGGCGGCGACACCTGGAACGTGGTGCCCGAGACGGTGGTGCTGCGCGGCACGGCGCGCACCCTGGATGCGGCCATCCAGGACAAGGTCGAGGCCGCGATGCACCAGATCTGCGCCGGCATGGCGCAGACCCACGGCGCCGGCGTGGCGCTGAAGTACATGCGCGGCTACCCGGGCGTGGTGAACACGGTCGACGAGACAGCGGCCGCGGTGGCGGCAGCCGCAAGCCTGGTCGGCGAGGCGCAGGTCCACACCGACATCAAGCCCGCGATGGGCTCGGAAGACTTCGCCTTCATGCTGCAGAAGCGGCCCGGCGCCTACATCGGCATCGGCGCCGGCGAAGGCCCCAACGACCCGCCGGTCCACAATCCCTACTACGACTTCAACGACAAGATCCTGCCGCTGGGCGCTGCCTACTGGGTGGCGCTGGTCAAGCAGCAGCTGGCTGCGGCATAGTCCGACCATGCTCTCCGTCTTCGACATCTTCAAGGTCGGCATCGGTCCGTCGAGCTCGCACACGGTCGGGCCGATGCGGGCGGCGCGGATGTTCGCGGGCGGGCTCGAGCGCGACGGCCTGCTGGCGCGCACGGCGCGGGTGCAGGTCGATTTGCACGGCTCGCTCGGCGCCACCGGGCGCGGCCACGCGACCGACGTGGGCGTGATCCTCGGGCTCTTCGGCGAGGCGCCGGACAGCGTCGACCCGGCCGCGGTGCAGCCTCGGATCGAGGCCTTGCGGCGTTCCGGTACGCTGCTGCTGATGGGGCGCCAACCGATCGGCTTCGATCCGTTGCGCGACATTCGATTCATCGGCGACGAGTCCCTGGCCGAGCATCCCAACGGCATGCGCATGGTCGCGCTGGACGCGACCGGAACCCTGCTGGCCGACCGCTGCTATTTCTCGGTCGGCGGCGGCTTCGTGGTCGAGGGCGGCGCCGGGCCGGCGCCCGCCGAGACCGGCGCCGCCCAGGTCTGGCCGCACCCCTTCCGCACCGGCGACGAGTTGATCTCCCAAGCGGTGAAAGGYGGCCTCTCGGTGGCTCAGTTGATGCTGGCCAATGAGAGCGTCTGGCGCCCGCCCGTCGAGGTGCGCGCGGGCGTTCTGCGCATCTGGGCCGCGATGCGGCAGTGCGTGCAACGCGGCCTGGGCATCGACAACCCGAGCGCCGCCGCACGCCTGCCCGGCACACTGAACATCCGCCGCCGGGCCCCGCAGCTTCACCGCGAACTGCTGGCACGCGACGCCGGCGCCGCAGCCGCCGACCCGCTCGCCGCCATGGATTGGGTCAACGCGTTCGCGATGGCGGTCAACGAGGAGAACGCGGCCGGCGGCCGCGTGGTGACCGCGCCGACCAACGGCGCGGCAGGCGTGGTCCCCGCGGTGCTGCACTACTACGAGAAGTTCTGCCCCGGCGCCTCGGACGACGGCATCGTCGATTTCCTGCTCACCGCGGCCGCGATCGGCCTGCTGTACAAGGCCAACGCCTCGATCTCGGGTGCAGAGGTCGGTTGCCAGGGCGAGGTCGGCGTCGCCTGCTCGATGGCGGCCGGGGCGCTGGCCGCCGTCCTGGGCGGCACGCCGGCGCAGGTCGAGAACGCGGCCGAGATCGGCATGGAGCACAACCTCGGCCTCACCTGCGATCCGGTCGGCGGGCTGGTGCAGATCCCCTGCATCGAGCGCAACGCGATGGGCGCCGTCAAGGCCATCAACGCCGCGCGGCTGGCGCTGCGCGGCGATGGCCACCACTATGTGTCGCTCGACGCCGTCATCAAGACCATGATGCAGACCGGCGAGGACATGAAGTCGAAGTACAAGGAGACTTCGCTCGGCGGGCTGGCGGTGAACGTGGTGGAGTGCTGAGCAAGTTCCATCGCCGTCGCGGCCCGCCGGCCGTCTACGACGACTCGAACGCGAGGTAGACCCGGCCGCCCTCGATCTTCACCGGGTAGGTGCGCAGGTCTTCGGTGAGCGGCGCGCACATCGCCTTGCCGCTGCGGATGTCGAAACGGCCCTGGTGCAGCGGGCATTCGATTTCGTGGCCCTCCAGAAAACCGTCGCACAGCCTCGCGTGGCCGTGGGTGCAGATGTTGTCGGTGGCGTGGATGCCGTCGTCGGTGCCGTACAAGGCAATGTCCCTGCCCTGCACGTCGATGCCCACCACATCGTCGGTGGGCACGTCCTCGACCGCGGCAGCGTCTATCCAAGTCATGGTGTGCATGTCGTTGAGTCTCTGTGTGGAAGATGTCAGTTGTCGGGCTTGAGGCCGGCGCGTTCGATCACGGGCTTCCAGCGGCGCAGTTCTTCGTCCATGAACCTGGACAGCGCCTCGGGCGTGCTGCCGACGGGGTCGAAGTACGCGGTCTGCAAGCGCTTTTGCGTCTCGGGGTTCTTCAGCACGGCCGCAATCTCGCGGCTCATGCGCTGCACGACCTCGGGCGGCGTACCCTTGGGTGCCATGTAGGCGAACCATGGCACGGCCTGGATGTCGGGAAGGCCCGATTCGCGCAGCGTGGGCAGGTCGGGCAGCAGCGCCGAACGCTCGGCCGACGTCACGGCCAGCGCCTTGAGCCTTCCGGCCTTGACCTGCGGCATGACCGTCACCGGCGGCAGGCAGGCGTATTGCACGTCGCCCTGGACAAGCGCGGTGACGGCCTGGCCCGAAGACGCATAGGGAATGTGCACGGCGAACGAGTGGGTCTTGAGCTTGATCAGCTCCACGCCCAGGTGCGAGATCGAGCCGTTGCCGGTCGATGCAAAGTTGAACTTGCCGGGATTCTGCTTCATGGCCGCGAGCCAGCCCTTGACCGAGTCCACGTTCATCGAATTCGACGCCGCGCACACGTTGGGCGTGGTGGCGGCCAGCGACACCGGCACCAGGTCCTTGAAGGGGTCGTACGGCAGATTCTTGAAGAGCACCGTGTTGTAGACCAGCGGTGCGTTCACCGACAGCAGGAAGGTGTGGCCGTCGGGCGCCGCCTTCGAGGCCAGGTCGGTGCCGGTGTTGCCGCCGGCGCCCGGCTTGTTGTCGACGATCAGCGGCTGGCCGATGCGCGCGGCGAGCTTGTCGTTGACGATGCGCGCCAGGATGTCGGGCGACGAGCCGGCGGCGAACGGCACCACGATGCGAATCGGGCGCTGCGGCCACGCCTGCGCATGCACGGCGTGGCCGGCGAGCACGGTACAAGCCACGGCAGCGAAGGTCCTGAGGCGGACGTGCTTCATGTGCGCACCTCCACGTCGACCATCCCGAGATGGTCCTGCTGCTCGCGGGCAATGAACCCCGCAATCAGCGCGCGGTAGCAGGCCTCGACCACTTCGGGATAGGCCCCCTCCTTCTCGGCCAGCGCCTTCACCTTGTCGATCACCTCCTGCTGGCGCTGCGGCGCCGACACCTGGAAGGCGTCGCGCTTGAAGCGCGCCGCATCCTTCACGTAGCGGCCGCGCTCGGCCAGCAGCGCGACGATCTTGCGGTCGAGCGCATCGATGTTCTCGCGCACCTCGGCCAGGTTGGCGCACAGGGGCTGGTAGGCGGGGTCCGCAAAGCGCCGCAGCGGCGCACCGTGTGTCTCGGGTTCTTTTGGCATGTCAGATCGGATAGATGATGGAGTTGGGGATCATTTCGCTGTCGAAAACGCACAAGCGCGAGGCGAACTTCAGCCCGTCCGGCGTCGGCACCACGGCATCGATGTAGCGCCCGACATTGAACACGGTCGACGGCTGGTCGAGCTTGGTGCGGAACACCGCGTAGTTGGCCTCGCTGTGGATCGTGCCGTCGTCGTCGACCGCGTGCACCGTCGGCAGGCCGACCACGTGGCGCTGATAGTAGGGGTCGTGGAACAGCGTCTCGCGAATCCCGTAGACGCGGTCTTCGAGCATGCCCCGGCTTTCGAACGAGAGCGTCGCCAGCGGCAGGCCGCGCTCGTGGTTCTCGCGCGGCTGCAGCCGGTAGCTGCACTGCTCGATGAAGAACCCGGGCCACAGGTCCCATTGGCCTGAATCGACAGCATGCGCATAGGCGGCGTAGAGGCGCGCCAGTTCGAGATAGGTTTCGGTGCCGAGTTTCATGCGTCCATCACCTCGCGCCAGTAGCGGTACATGCCGCGGATCAGCGTCTCGGTCACCATGTGGTCGGTGTTTTCGACCTCGCGGCCGCCCAGTTCAGCGAGCGTGCGATGGCAGGGCCTCTGCTCGAAGCCCTGCTGCGAGAACTCGATCACCTCGCCGTCGTCGGCCGAGACGAAGCCCGCCGGGCCGAACAGGTTGGCCTGGCGCAGCCGGCGCTGCTGCATGTCCTCGCTGTCGTCCTCGAAGCCGAAATGGGTCCAGACGAAATCGAACGCATCGTGGCCCACGGGCTGGATGTGGCGGGTGGAGACACTGTTGACCTGCTGCTGCAGGATCAGGCTCGGGAACAAGGTCATCATGACCGCGGTCGGCCCGCCCCACCAGGGCTCGGGCACGATGTCGAGAAAGCGCGGGTCCTTGAGCTGCATGCTCTCCTTGAAGCTCGACACCTGCGTCACCTGTGCGGCCTTGCCCGCGTTGCCGCGGGTGGAAATCATCGCGGCGTGGCGGCCGTGCGCGTCCATCTTGAGCTCCGACTTGTTGTCGGCGCGCCAGAGCCCGAAGGTGACGAACCAGGTGTGCAGCAGGCCCGGATGGTACGGGTCCTTGATGTTCTCCTGCATCAGCTTCCAGTTGCCGGGAATGCGCTGGCGGCTGTAGCCGAGGATCGTGAGCTTGCGGCCGTCGAACAGGCGGTCGAAGTAATGCAGGATGTCGGGGCCCAGGAAGTCCTCGAACGACTCGATGCCATGGTCGAACGACGCGAAGACCACGCCGCCGCGCGACGCCACCTTGAGCTTGTYGAGGCCGTGGTCCTCGACCTTGAAGTCAGCGGGCATGCCGCCATGCACCTTGCCGTCCTGCTTGACGCCACGGCGAAAGGGCACGCCCTGCAGGTCGCCCTTGAGCGTGTAGTTCCATTGGTGGTAGGGGCAGACGAACTCCTTGCGGTTGCCATGGCGCTCGCGGCAGAACTGCATGCCGCGGTGGGCGCAGACGTTCTCGAAGACGTGGATCACGCCCTCCTCGTCGCGCGACATGACGACCGAACGCTCGCCGATCGCCGTGCGCTTGAAATCGCCCGGGTTCGGGATCTCGGCTTCGAGCCCGACATAGCACCAGTGCTTCTCGTAGAAGAAGCGCTGCAGTTCTTTCCTGTGCAGCGCCTCGTCGGTGTAGGCCATGAAGGGAATGCGGCTGGTCTTGTCGCTTTCCCAGCGCAGCGCGATGGGGAACACGGCCTCGGCAGTCATGGGAGGTTTCCTTTCTTGTGGGGTCTTCACTTCAGGTGCCTTGCAGGTAGAAGGCATCGGCATGGGTCTTCTCGGGCACGAGGCCGCGACCGCGCACCCACTGGGTCACGGCCTCGACCATCGGCGGCGATCCGCAAAGGTAGGCGCGCCAGCCCTCGAGGCTGCCGGGCCAGTCGGCACGGATCGCATCGGTGATCAGCCCCAGGCGCTGGCCATCGCGCGCGGGGCCGCTGACGACCACCACGTGCACCTCGAGGCCGGCATGAAGCGCTTGCAGTTCGCGCAGCTCGTCCAGGCCGTAGACATCGGCGTCGGAGCGCACGCCCAGGTAGAGATGGATGGGCTGGGTGAGGCTGGCCGCGATCGCGCCCCGCACGATGGACAGGATGGGCGCCAGTCCGGTGCCGCCCGCCGCGCAGAGCATGGGGCCGCCGTGCCTGGTGCGCAGGTAGGCCGTGCCCAAGGGTCCGCTCACCCGCACCGCGTCGCCGACGCGAAGCTGTTCGAAGATGTGCGCGGTGACCCGCCCGCCGGGCACCCGGCGCACATGGAATTCGAGCTCCGCGTCACGGCTCAGGCCGGCCATCGAATACGGCCGTGCCAGGCCCGCCGCGAATTGCAGCTGCGCGTACTGGCCCGGCGAGAACTCCAGCGGCCGGTTCGGCTTCAGCCGCAGCCGGCGGATGTCGTGCGTGAGCGCATCGATGCCGGTCACCGTGGCCTTGAGGATGCGCGCCGGATGCACCACCACCTCGTCGGTTTCGGGAATCTCGATGGTGCAGCTTTCGGTCAGCGTGCTCTGGCAAGCCAGCACGTAGCGCTCGCCCTGCGCATCCGGACGGATGGCGTCCTGCCCCGCATCGAGCACCTGGCCCGACACCACCTTGCAGCGGCAGGTGCCGCAGCGCCCCGCCATGCAGCTGTACGACACCGGCACATGGTGCTCGCGCAGCACCTCCAGCAGGTTGGCGCCGGGGCGGACCTCGAGGGTCTGTCCAAGGGGTTGAATGCGCAGATCCATCGTCGGGTGTCTTGTGGCGGTCTCTCGGGGCTGGTGCGTCTCTCAGGGGAGGGATGATGCGGGGCCGATGCAGATTGACCAATAGAATCTGGYGAATCATCTTCATCACCGATATGAATAAAGGTAGGCATGCAGCTCAAGGACATCGACCTCAACCTGCTGCTGGTGTTCGATCGCATGCTGGCCGAGAAGCGCGTGTCGGCGGTGGCCGCATCGCTCGGGCTTTCGCAGCCCGCCATCAGCAACGCGCTGGCGCGGCTGCGCAAGCTGCTCGGCGACGAGCTCTTCCTGCGCACGGCGCGCGGCATGGAGCCCACCCCGTTCGCCCTGCAGCTGGCCGAGCCCGTGGCCTACGCCATGGGCGCGCTGCACACGGCCCTCAACCAGCAGGTGGTGTTCGACCCCGCCACGAGCACGCGCAGCTTCACCATCGCCATGACCGACATCGGCGAGATCTACTTCACGCCGCGGCTGATGGAAGCGCTGTCGGTCGCGGCGCCGGGGGTGAGGATCAGCACGCTGCGCAACAACACCACGACCAGCCTGCGCGATGAACTGGAGACCGGCCACGTGGACATCGCCATCGGCCTGCTGCCGCAGCTCAAGGCCGGCGTGTTCCAGCGCCGCCTGTTCCGCCAGAACTATGTGTGCCTCTTCTCGGGCACGCATCCGCTGGCGCGCAAGCGCAGCGTGTCATTGAAGGACTTCGGTTCGGCCGACCATGTGCTGGTGCAGGCCGCCGGCACCGGCCACGGCAAGGCCGACGACGTGATGGCGGGGCAAGGCATCCAGCGGAGGATCCGCCTGCGCGTGCCGCACTTCGTGGCCATCGGCCACATCCTGCGCTCGAGCGAAATGATCGCCACCGTGCCCGAGCGCCTGGCGCAGAGCATCGCCGAGCCCTTCGGGCTGGTGTGGCGCCCTCACCCGGTGGCGCTGCCGCAGATTRCCATCAACCTGTTCTGGCACGCCAAGGTGCATCGCGATCCGGGCAACCAGTGGCTGCGCGGCCTGCTATTCGACAACTTTGCGGATGGCGATTGACCGGCGCGGAAATCAGGTCTGCAAGGGCCAGCGCCCCAGCACGAGGTGCTGCCCTTTGCCGACGAGACTCCGGACCAGGACGAACTCGCGCGCCGTCCATGCGATGGGGGCCACCGATTGCTCCGGCACCACACGCGTGTCGCGCAGCAGTGTCAGGTGCGGCGTGAAGCTTCCCGTTTCGGCCGCGACGCCGTGGCTGCGCAACGCAACGCCCAGATTGAAGCGAAAATCCTGCAGCGCCTGCATCGCCTGGCTCCCCAACAGCACCAGCGGACGCTTCCTGGCACGGGCCGGAAAGCTCGTGACCCGATCGAAGCGCAGCCCGAATGCAGGACTGTCCAGGGTCTGCGCCGCCTGCCGAGCCCCGGCCACCAGGTCTTCCGGCAACACGCCGGCACGGCCCAGGTAATGCAAGGTGACATGCAGCCGCTGCGCCCCGGTCGGGGGCGTCTTCAGGCCATGATCGGCGCGCAAGCGAGTGGCGAGCGCGACCGCCCGGGCGGCGGCGGCGGCGTCCGGCTGGAGGGCGAAGAACAGGCTGTCCACCGCCCTCCGCTCATTCCCACTCGATCGTGGCCGGCGGCTTGCTGCTCACGTCGTAGGTCACGCGGTTGATGCCGCGCACCTCGTTGATGATCCGCCCCGAGACCTTCTTGAGCAGCGCATAGGGCAGCTCGGCCCAGTCCGCGGTCATGAAGTCGCTGGTCTGCACCGCGCGCAGCGCCACCACGTAGTCGTAGGTGCGGCCATCGCCCATCACGCCCACGCTCTTGACCGGCAGGAACACCGTGAAGGCCTGGCTCGTGAGGTCGTACCAGCTCTTGCCGCTCGAGGGGTCGACGAAGTTGCGCAATTC
>NZ_JBFUCI010000099.1:0-17169 GCF_056405335.1 Variovorax sp. P1_H12_2 | reverse complement strand
GAAATGCAGCGCGCAGTAGGCGGCGGCGTATCCCCCCACGCCGAAGAAGATCGCGTGCGCGAGCGAGAAGATTCCCGCGTACCCCATGATGAAGTTCAGCGTGATGGCCAGGGTCGCGTTGATACAGACCAGGATGGCCAGATTCAGCAGGTAGTTGAGCACGTGCGACCTCAGGAAGTGATGGCGCGGCCGAAGAATCCGGAGGGCCGGAACATGATGAAGAGGAACAGCACGATGAAGGTCACGGCCTCGCTCCATTGGGGGTCGAACAGCCACAGGGCCAGGCTTTCGGCCAATCCGAGCAGGAGGCCTGCACAGGCGGCGCCGCGCAGGCTCCCGATGCCGCCGACGATGGTGGCTGCGAGGCTGATGAGCATCAGGTGATGTCCCATCGCCGGGTTCAGTCCTGAAGAGGCGGCCGTGAGGATTGCCGCAGGCACGACCAGCAGGGAGCCCAGCGCGAACACGATAGTCGACAACCGGCGCGGGCTCATGCCATAGGCTCGCACCAACTCCGGGTTGTCCGACAGCGCGCGCAGCGCCATGCCGACATGGGTACGCATGAGGAACAACTGCAGGCCGGCGAAGAAGGCGATGCCGCAGAGTATCGACAGGCCTGTCAGCGGCGACACGATCAGGCCGGCGCCGATGTCGACGCCACGACTCAGCGGTGTCGCGACGGAAATGAAGGTCCGGCCGAAGATCATGCCGATCACGTTCTGCACCACGATCCCCACGCCGAACGCGGCCACGAAGACCGTGAAGAACGAGCCTTCGTGTCGCTGTATGGGCGCGTACACCAAGCGGTCCAGCAGGACGCCGAAGACAACGGCCGCGGCTGTGGATCCGGCGACGGCTGGCGCCCAGTGCAGGTCGGCGGTGGTGTACAGAAAATGGAAGACGTACCCCGCAATGGTGAGGGTAGCGCCGTGCGCGAAGTGGAAGATCCGGGTCGAGCCGAAGATCAACGAGAAGCCGACCGCGGTCAGTGCGTACAACGCCCCGAGCTGAAGTCCGTTGGCGAAGAGCTGGAGAAACATCGGGAGGCTCTGCTCGCTGCTATTTCGCCGGCACGATCTCGACTTGCTTGCCGACACCGACGCCATCCATTTCGTTGATCTGAATCGGCGTGGCCACGGTGCCGTTGGGTTCGAACGAAACCTTGCCTCCCACGAAATCGAAAGTCCTGGCGGCCATGCGACCTGCCTGCAGGTTCTCGCCGCTCAGCGGCTTCCCTTGTTTTTGCAGGTTCGCGGCGAGTTGGGCGAAGAGCCGAACCGCGTTGTAGTAGTTGGCCGCGTAGCTGCTGGGCGCCTTCCCGTATTTCTTCTTGTAGTCGTCGAAGAACCGCCGGGTCGCAGGGTCGTTCGAATTCCAGTCGATGTGTTGACTGGTGTAGAGAGATCCCTTCGCTTCGGGCGAGGTCTGGATCTCGGGTACGGAGAAAGACGAGTAGCTGGCAATGGGTTGCGTGACACCGTTGTCGCGCAGCTGCTTGATGAGCTGGTACTGCTGCGATCCGTAGGACGCCAGATAGATGGCATCGGACCTGGTTTCGCGGACCTTTGCGGCAATGCCTCCGAACTGCTGCAGCGAGGCCGGTACCGACAGCGCCTCGGTCAGCGTGCCACCGCTGGCGGGCAGCGCGGCTTCGAGCTCCTTGCGAACCGACTGGCCCAACGGGTCGTCCACATAGATCAGCGCGACCCGCTTGAGACCTCGGACCTTGACCATGTGAGGAACGATGGCGCGCACCTCGAAGTTGGCAAGCGGGATCACGTTCCAGAAGTAGGGGCCGAGTTCCGCAAGGTCAGGGCCCACGCCGCCGCCATTGACCGAGACGGTCCGAGTGCGTTGGCCAATGGCCGAGATGGCCTTGGAGACACCCGTGAATGCGCTCAAGACATAGGGAACCTTGTCGACGTTGACCAGCTTGTTCATGGCGATCACGCCCCGCTGCGGCAACGCCTGGCTGTCTTCAAAGACGATGGACAGCTTGCCTTTCAGCATCTGATCGGCATTGACATGCTCGACCGCGAGATTCGCACCGGATGAAAAAAGATCCCCGTAGCTGGCGTTGGGCCCGCTGAGTGGAAAGATTGCACCGATCTTGATGTCCTGTGCGTGAGCCGCTGCGCCCATCAGAAATGCGGCGCACAGAAATCCCTCGCCAATCAGACTGTTGAGTTTCTTCATTGACTCCCTTTCAGACAACTTCCAATGACACCAATCACTTCTGCGAAAGCGTCGGTAGCTTGGTTGCACCCTCTTCGCGGTGCAATCAGTCTTCCTGAAGGGGGGCATTCGAAGCCTAGAAAGCGGGGATAACCCCGTGCAATTAATTCGTGAGTGTCAGCTTTGTTGGCGGATTGTCAGGAGGGGGCATGCGGCGCATCGACTGTGGGGAGCGATGGCTTGGACTGAGCGCGGTGCAGTGATGGAAGAGGTGCTGCACGACGTGCCGCTCGCACCGCGAGTTCGCCAAAATCCTGGAGACCAGGGACTGGCGCGGAAGAATGCGCCCGCGCGTTGAACCGCCGCCGCCTGCCGCACAAGGTGCGCAAGGGCGCGCACGAATCCATGCTTTTAGCGACAAATGTCACCTGCGCAGAGGCAAACCCTTGGAAGGCTGCCACGAACGGTCGTAGATGCTCTGCGGGCCTACTTTTGGGCGAGGAGAAAAGCATGAAGAGATTCGTTGTTGCGATCGCGGTATTGATGATGAGCGCTGGAGCTTTTGCGCATTCCGGCGGCACGGACAGGGCCGGTTGCCACACCGACCACAAGAGCGGTGGGCGTCACTGCCACTAGGAGCGTTCGAAACTCGCCCGCAAACCGAAGTCGTCGCTTGACCTTGCAGGTACAGACATGCCGGTAGGTCAACCGCGCCCTTCCCAAACCCGGATGACGCGCGACACTGGATCGCCCCGGCTGCGTTCAATGAGGTCCGCGCGCGATACCCGACATAGAGCCCGACCAGGATGATCAACTCGGTCGACCCTCTTGTCAGCACGCCACGCCATGCACTCCCCGGCGACGCCGTGAGCGGCGGGCCCTTTGACGGTAGGAATGCTCACTGTCCGTCGAGCCGACTGCGGCGCATAGCGCGCCACAGTGTCAGGTCGTAGGTGATCTTGAGCAAGCCGCACACGATGAGCGGCAGCGAGATCCAACCGGCAGCGAACATCGCCCCGCTCAATGTCGGGCTGATCGCCGCTGCCAAGCTGCGAGGCACGGCCGTGAAGCTCGCGGCTGCGCTGCGCTCGGCGGGGGTGACCACGGCCATCACATAGGCCGTGCGCGTGGGCACGTCCATCGACGACAAGGCGCTGCGGATCATGAGCAATCCCAGCGCGATCGGCAGGCTGGGTGCCAGGGCGGCCAGCACCAGGCAGATATTCGCGGGCAGGTGCGTGAAAACCATGGTGTTCAGCAGCCCGATGCGCTTGGCGACCACCGGCGCAGCCAACTGGGAGGCGGCGCTGAGCAACCCGGTCCAGAAGAAGAACGTTCCGGCCTGCGTCAGCGAGAGGCCGTAGCGCTCCAGCAGCCACAACGACATCAACGCGTTGACCGTCAGCCCGCCGGCGAAGGCATCGACGCTGAAGAGGGCCGCCAGTCGCACGACCACACCGCGCGAAGGGCCCAGAGGTGCCGGCGCGGCAGGCACACTGGACCCGCCATTCGCTCCTGCCTGCGCCGGAAGATTTCGATAGAGCCAGAGAACAGCCAGGCCGATCGCGGCGTAGACCAGGAACATGCCCCGCAGCGCGTCCGCGCGCGCCAGTTCGCTGTGCCGAACCAGCCAGTCCGGCACCGCAGCTGCCAATGCTCCCAGCGCCGCGCACAGGGCGCCCAGCAGGCTGTAGCGTGCGAACAGGGCGGTTCGGGCATGGCCTTGTGCTGCTCCAGCCAGGCGGGCGTGCTCCAACGGCAGGAAGACGCTCACGTCGCCCGAGCTGGGGTTGAGCGTGCCCACGAGTGCGACGATCAGCAGAGGCCAGAACGACGACACGCTCGCGAAGCCCAGGCCCGTGGCGGCCATCAACAGGGCCGCGCCGCGCAGGAGGTTCCCGCCGGCGAAGCGGTATCCCCAGGCGCCGACCGCGAGAGTGGCCAGCGCCGAGCCCAGCATCGTCGCAGTACTGACGATGCCGACCTCCAGCGTGCCAAGTCCGATCGAAAGCAGATAGGCCGGCAGCAGCACGGCCATGTAACCGTCACCGAAGGCGCGCAGCCCCCGTGCCACGAGGATGGAAACGGCGCCGGCATCGACCCCCGATGGCAGCAGAAATCCGAACCCACGAAGACGACGAGGCAAGGGTGCTGATTTCATCGACGTACTTGCAGGATGGATTCTGTTTGTAGAGATAGAGACACGTATGTATTATTCGCTACATGTCTCGCCTCGATGCTTGCCCCGATACTGCCAAGTGGTTATTGCTGATCGTCTCGCTGCCGACGCAGGGCGCGACGGCGCGCATGCGGATCTGGCGGGCTCTCAAGGCGATGGGGTGTGTAGCGCTGCGGGATGGTGCCTATCTGCTGCCYGAGGACGGATCGCGCCGGAATGCGCTGCAAGAACTCGCGGATGAATGCATGCGCGAAGGAGGCAGCGCCTGGCTGATGGCGGTCGCGCCGGCCAATATTGCCGACGCCGGTGCCTACCCGCAGCTCTTCGATCGCAGCACCGAATACGCAACGCTCATCAAGGGCTGGAAGGACGCTGCGGCTGGCTTGCCCTCGCAGGGCGTTGCAGAACTGACGCGCCTGCAAAAAAAGCTGCGCCGAGACTATGAAGCACTCGTCGCCACCGACTTCTTCCCCGGCGAAGCGAGCCTCGAAGCCGAGGCCGCGTGGATCGACTTCAACCGGCGCATCGATGGCGTACTGTCGCCGGACGAACCGCACGAAACCGAAGGCCAGATCCCGCGCCTGAGCATTGCTGACTACCAAGGCCGGGTGTGGGCGACTCGCCGGCGGTTGTGGGTCGATCGCGTGGCCAGCGCATGGCTGATCCGCCGATTCATCGATTCGGACGCGCGTTTCCAGTGGCTGGCCAAGACGAGCGACTGCCCGCGCTCGGCGCTCGGCTTCGACTTTGACGGCGCCGCCTTCACGCACGTCGGAGAACGGGTCACCTTCGAAACCTTGCTGGCGAGCTTCGGGCTCGAAGGTGACCCTGCGCTGATGCGCATGGGCGCGATGGTGCGCTCGCTCGACATGGGCGCCGGCTCGGTCGCGGAAGGCGCCGGGTTCGAAGCGGTGCTCGCCGGTGCGCGCGAGCGCCTGCCCGACGACGATGCCTTGCTCGCTGAGATCGGCAGCGTGCTGGATTCGCTGTATTCGCACTTCGAACGCGAAGCTGCTCGCGCCAAAGCTTGAAGAGGACGAGGGAAAGATGAACCGAATCGGCAGGGCTATGCCATTTCTCTGGGGTTGTCGCACACGTTCGCAAACGATCACGAGATTCTGCGGCACGGTCTCGTGATGTACGACGCGCCGTACGCCTGGTGCCAATCGCACCGGACTCAGGCAAGCACGTGACCGCGAAACCCATCGAGCACACAGCTCGGACGGAGATTCAGATGAATCGTGAAGCAAAGCCCACACGCCGAGATTTCGTCACGACGGCCGCCGCAAGCGCGGGAGTTCTCGCCCTGTCGGGCACCGCCAGCGCCGAAACCGCCCCTTCGAAGGAGATGTCCATGAGCAATGCCCCAGCTTTTCAGAGCAGCGACGCCTTGAAGCCCTTGCCGTTCGATCCCGCGAAACTGAGCAATTTGTCAGAGCGGTTGATGCGCTCACATTGGGAAAACAACTACGGAGGTTCCGTAAAGGCCTTGGCCGTGGTGAAGAAGCGCCTCGGCGAAGCGCTGGCCGACAAAGACCTGCCTCCTTACGTCTACAACGACCTCAAGCGCGAGCATCTGCTGCGCACGGGCTCCGTCGTCTTGCACGAGGATTATTTCGACAACCTCGGCGGCAATGGCAGCGCGGGCGCGTCAGAACGCCAGGTGATCGCGAAGGCCTTTGGCAGCTTCGACGTCTGGGAGACCGAGTTCCGTCGCATCGGGGCCGGCCTGGGCGGTGGATCGGGCTGGGTGGTGCTGGGCTTCAACCAGCACACGAGGCAACTCGAAAACTACTGGATGGCCGACCACGCGCACGGCCCGGCGGCCACCACGCCGATCCTGGTGATGGACATGTACGAGCACGCCTATCAGATGGACTTTGGCGCGGCGGCGGCGAAGTACATCGACGCCTTCTTCCAGAACGTTCAGTGGGAGAAGGTTGCCGCGCGCCTCACGGCGAGCGGTGCAGCCAAGACGTGAGGCCGTCATGAAGCGAAGCATGGTGGTCGCTGCAACTTTGCTCGCGGCCGGCTCGCCCTTCGCGCAGACCGTGGGCTTCGACACAGATGCGGTCGGCAGTCCACCCGCCGGCTGGACCTGCGGCGTCACGGGGCGCGGCAATCCGAGATGGACGATCGAGGCAGACCCCGGCGCGCCGAGTCTGCCCAACGTACTGCTGCAGTCGGGATCCGGTACCTTCCCCTGGTGCGTTCGCGCCGAGGCGGCCATCGCCGATGGCTTTGTCGAAGTGAAGTTCAAACCGATCAAGGGCCGCGAGGACCAGGCCGGCGGTGTCGTCTGGCGCTGGAAGGATGGCAACAACTACTACGTGGCGCGCGCCAATGCGCTGGAAAACAATGTCTCGCTTTACTACACCGAGGGCGGCGTGCGCAAGACGCTCAAGTACGTGGATGCGCCGGTGTCGGCGGGTACGTGGCACTTGTTGCGCGTGGAGTTCGTCGGAAAACGCATCGCAGTACTGCTCGACGGCAGGGYCACCATCGACTTCGAGGATGCGCACATCGAAGGCCCAGGTGCGGTTGGCGTCTGGACGAAGGCAGACAGCGTCACGGCGTTTGACGACTTCGGTTTCGGGCCTGCTCGAAAGCAATAGCCCGAGTCGACAACTGCGATCCGCGTCATAGACATCTTGCGCGGGGCGCTCTGCGGGGTGACAGGACTGCGCCGTGAAGCGGCGTCGCGTGCTCACAGCCGGCGACGAAAGCCAAGTTGAATGTGCCTTGGGCGGCATGGCGGTGCTGTCCCGCAGCCGGGCGCCAGCTGGCGAACTCCGATCAGGCGCCCGCCCCGTCGCGGCGAAATTCGAAGGTGTACATGCTGTCTGCCTCGGTCGGCGCCGCGATGCAGCGCCAGCGCATGCGTTCGAAGAAGCGTCTGGCAAGTTCGTTGTCCCGCATCACGCAAGCTCGCCAGCAGGAGACGCCGGCGAAGAGCGAATTCCGAAGAAGGGCATCGACCACCTGCAACCCGATGCCTTGTCGCTGCAGTCCCGGCTTGACGGCTATGTCGGTGATCACATGGAAGGGATGCTCCGGCGTCGGCGAACAGAGGCCAGCCACGGCGACCAATTCCCCGTCTGCGAGAAAGCTGAACTGATGACTGGCGGTATCAGTCAACACATGGCGCAACCACTTGTCATCCATGGGGCCGAGTTGTTTGTTCAGCCAAGGATCGTCGAACCAGGTGCGATATTCATCGAAATCATGTTCCTTGAAATGCCTGGAATCCATATGCATTGCCTCCCTATCGCGAATGCAGAGTGCGCAAAGGCCCAAGTTGACTATCGACTTCAGCCGCGAGGCTAGTGCACGCTGCCGCTCCAGCAGCGGCGAGAGCCAAGATCGGAGGATTCCTGGCTGATCTTCGGACGACGGTTGGCCACGACTTCGCGCCCGAATGGCTCAAGCAGGTCACGCAGATGGTCGACCCGGTCACCCACAGCCTGCTGCTCTGGGCGCTGATGCACGCGTGAAGCTGCTGCCCGTCCCGACCCTGCCGCCGGCAACCCTTGTCATCACGTTGTCATTCCGAAGGATTCACATGGTCGGGCCGTCGGGCGCGCCGAAGCCGCCATTGCTGTCCTTGTTCGTGAGGCCGCATCCGCCAGGCCCTGGCCGTCCGGGCCAGGCCTGCGCGTCGCAGGACCATGCCGCAGGCGAACGCGAAGGAGTGACATGACTGCGAAACACGAAAAGTACCAACGCCTGATCGACGCCTGCAAGTCGATCGCGCCCACGCCGACGGCCGTGGTGCACCCGTGCGATGCATCTTCGCTGGAGGGGGCGATGGAGGCGGCCCGGCTCGGCCTGATCGTGCCGACCCTTGTCGGCCCGCACGAGCGGATCCTGGCAGTCGCCGCCTCGGGCGGGATCGATCTGACCGGCGTCCAGATCGTCGACGCGCCCCACAGCGAGGCGGCCGCGGCCATGGCCGTGCAGCTGGTGCGCGAGGGCAAGGCCGAGGCGCTGATGAAGGGCAGCCTGCACACCGACGAGCTGATGGCCGCCGTGGTCAGGCGCGACACCGGCCTGCGCACCGCGCGGCGCGTCAGCCACTGCTTCGTGATGGACGTGCCGGGACACGAAGATGCCTTGATCATCACCGACGCGGCGGTCAACATCGCGCCCACGCTGGAGGCCAAGGCCGATATCCTGCAGAACGCGATCGATCTCGCGCACGCGATGGGGGTGCCGCAAGTGCGAGTGGCCATTCTCTCGGCGATGGAGACCGTCAATCCGAAGGTGCCGTCCACCGTCGAGGCCGCGGCACTGTGCAAGATGGTGGACCGCCACCAGATCACGGGCGCGCTCGTCGATGGTCCGCTGGCATTGGACAACGCCATCAACCTCGAAGCCGCGAAGATCAAGAAGATCGATTCGCCGGTGGCGGGCGGTGCCAACGTGCTGCTGGTGCCCGACCTCGAAGCCGGCAACATGCTCGCCAAGAGCCTGTCCTTCCTGGCGGGGGCCGATGCCGCGGGCATCGTGCTCGGCGCGCGGGTGCCGATCATCCTGACCAGCCGGGCCGATTCGGTCCTGACCCGGCTCGCCTCTTGCGCGGTCGCGGTGCTGGTCGCCAAGGCCCGTCGCGAGGCCGCCAAGGCCGTGGGGTGACCGCATGGCCGATGTGATCCTCGTTCTCAACGCCGGCTCGTCCAGCGGCAAAGCCCTTCGAGGTCGTTGTGAAGCTCGTTCCCGACCTACCCCAGGTCGGGCGGGCCGCGGCTCAGCGCAGCGGGCAGCAAGGTCTCGGTGTGGGTGATACCCACCAACGAAGAGTTGATGATCGCGCGCCATACCTGCAAGATCGCGTGCCAGCCGTCGGAATAGAGACCCATTCACCGAATACGCAAGGAGCCTCATCGTGAGCATCGAGATCCCTCGCCCGATCCTGAACGGCGCCAAGGTGCTGGTCTGCGGCATTGCCAACGAGCATTCGATCGCCTATGGCTGCGCCAAGGCGTTTCACGAGCTCGGCGCAGACCTGGCCATCACCTACCTCAACGAGAAATCGAAGGGCTACGTGGAACCGCTCGCGCGGCAGCTGGAGGCACCGATCTTCATGCCGCTCGACGTCTCGCAACCGGGCGAGCTCGAAGCCGTGTTCGCCCGGATCGAGAAGGAGTGGGGCCGGCTCGACGCGCTCGTGCACTCCATCGCGTGGGCGCCCAAGGACGACCTGCAGGGCGGCCTGCTGGACTGTTCGGCGGAAGGCTTCGCGAAGGCGATGGATGTGTCCTGCCATTCGTTCATCCGGATGGCCCGGTTGGCGGCGCCGCTGATGAAGGACGGCGGAACGATGATCGCGATGAGCTACTACGGCGCCAACAAGGTCGTTTCGAACTACAACGTGATGGGGCCGGTGAAGGCGGCGCTGGAGGCATCGGCGCGCTACCTGGCCTACGAACTGGGCCCGAAGGGCATCCGCGTGCACCCCGTCTCGCCGGGGCCGCTGAAGACCCGCGCCGCCTCCGGCCTCAAGGACTTCGACCTGCTGCTCAACGAGGCGGCGCAGCGTGCGCCGCTCGGCGAACTGGTCGACATCATGGACGTGGGCTTCACCTGCGCGTTCCTGGCCACGCCCTATGCGAGGCGGCTCTCGGGCGAGACCGTCTACGTCGATGGCGGCGTGCACATCATGGCGTAGTGGCTCGACAGATTCACCAGCAAGTCCCAAACTCCGTTTCGGCGGGGGCGGCCTCCCACCTTTCGTTCTGCGGCGAAGAGCCAACATCTGAAGGAAGTCAACATGTCCAAGACAAGCAGCACCACCACGCGTGCCACGCTCGCCAATCCACCGTCTGGCACCCCGCCGTCGATGTCCGCCATGACGGGCCTGAACCCCGCCCTGCAGGCCTGGGGGGAGTACATGACCGACGCCGCGCAGCGCACCATCCTGTTCTGGGACACGCTGCGCCAACGCAGCACCCAGTACTACGCGCAGAAGAAGCAGGAAGTGCCGCATGTGCTGAGCTTCGACGCCGAACTGGTGCTGGACGCCCGCACTTTCGACAAGCCGGTCAACTATCTGCTCGTGCGCATCAAGCCGGCGCAAGGCGTGGTGATCGATCCCCTGAAGCGGCCGTTCGTGGTGGTCGATCCGCGAGCCGGGCACGGGCCGGGCATCGGCGGCTTCAAGGCCGACAGTGAAATCGGCGTGGCCATGCGTGCCGGCCATCCCTGCTACTTCGTCGGTTTCACGCCCGAGCCGATGCCGGGCCAGACCATCGAGGACATCATGGACGTCGAGGCGGTGTTCCTGGAACGCGTCATCGAGCTGCATCCCAAGGCAGAGGGCAAGCCCTGCGTCATCGGCAACTGCCAGGCGGGCTGGGCCGTGATGCTGGTGGCCGCGGTTCGGCCTGAGCTGTTCGGCCCGATCATCGTCCCCGGTTCGCCCCTGTCGTACTGGGCCGGGGTGGAAGGCGAGAACCCCATGCGCTACACCGGTGGCCTGGCCGGCGGCAGCTGGATGACGGCGCTGACCAGCGACCTGGGCAACGGCAAGTTCGACGGCGGCCACCTGGTCGAGAACTTCGAGAACCTGAATCCCGCCAACACGCTGTGGACCAAGAACTACGACCTGTGGTCGAAGGTGGACACCGAGGGGCCACGCTTCATCGAGTTCGAGAAATGGTGGGGCGGCCACGTCAACCTCAACGGCGAGGAGATCCAGTGGATCGTCGACCAGTTGTTCGTCGGCAACCGGCTGGCCACCGGCGAGATCGTCACCCGCAAGGGCGAGCGGATCGACCTGCGCCAGATCCRCTCGCCGATCGTCTGCTTCTGCTCCAAGGGCGACAACATCACCCCGCCGCAGCAGGCGCTGGGGTGGATCGTCGACCTTTATGGCAGCGACCACGACATCCTGGCCTGCGGCCAGACCATCGTCTATACCGTGCACGAAACCGTCGGCCATCTCGGCATCTTCGTCTCGGGCGGCATCGCCAAGAAGGAACACCAGGAGTTCGCCTCCAACATCGATTTGATCGATGTCCTGCCCCCCGGGCTGTACGAGGCCGTGCTGACCCCGAAGACCGCCGATGCGGCCCACCAGGAAGAGATCGTCGGCGACTGGATCGTTCGCTTCGAGCCGCGCACCCTGGACGATGTGCGCGACATCGTGCGGCCCGACCCCGCGAACGAACGCCGCTTCGCCACCGTTCGGCGGGTGTCCGAGATCAACCTCGGCCTGTACCGCACCCTGTTCCAGCCCTTCGTGCGGGCGGCGGTCAACGAACAGACGGCCGGGTGGATGAAGAAGATGAGCCATGCCGAGCTGCCGTTCGAGATCTTCTCCGAGCGCAACCCGCTGATGCAGCAGGTGGCCCAGCTCGCGGAGCAGGTGCGCCAGCAGCGCCAACCCGTTGCGCCCGACAACCCGTTCCTGGCGTGGCAGGCCAGGATCTCGGACGGGATCATCGCCGCCCTCGACGGCTATCGCGATCAGCGCGACCGCCGCATGGAGAAGACCTTCCTGGCCATCTACAGCTCGCCGGTTCTTCAGGCCATGGTGGGGCTGGGCGCCTCGGACGAGCCCGTGCGCCGGAAGCCGGGGCGGGACCCGGAGCACGTGGCGCGCATCCAGGAGCGCATCGCCGAGCTCAAGGCGCGCATTGCCGAGGGTGGTCCTCGCGAGGCCGCGATCCGCGCCCTGGTCTATATCGGGCTGGCGGGGGCGGGCGTCGACGAACGCTCGTTCAACACATTGCGCGAGATTCGCGCCGAACACGAAGGGCTGACGCTGCAGGCGTTCAAGCAGATCGTGCGCGAACAGTATTTCAATCTGCTCGTCGACTGCGAGGGAGCCCTCGCGGCCATTCCGAAGATGTTGCCGGCTGACCGGGCCCTGCGCACGCGCATGCTGGAGGCGCTGCGCCGAACCGTCCAGGCCACCGGCGAAGTGACGGGCGAACGCGCGCAGCGGCTGGCGCAGGTCGAAAAGCTGTTCAGCACGGGCCTGCCCACCGCCCCGCCCCAAAAGGCAACCCTCAAGGCCGTCCCCAAGGCAGTCCCCAAGGCCACCCGCAAGGCCACCCGCAAGGCCACCCGCAAGGCCGCCTGAGCCATGAGGTCCTGGCGCCACACGCATGGAACGCCAACCGTCGCTTTGTCTGTGGGGTGGCATGCTCGGCATCCATGAGACAGCAGCATTACTGGACACTGTGTTCCCTACTGGCGATAAGCAGCCTGTCGGGCTGCGACCTGCTCTCGTCGGAGCCCTCGGACCCCTTGCTCAGCAAGGAGGCGATCGCCACGCGTGAGGCACCTCCGGAACTCGTGTTCCAGGGCCAGCTTGCCGGGGAGTCCCAGTTCTTGCTGGTTCACGATTGCGAAGTGTTTCGTGTCGAACGCGGCGACCTGGGTCGCGTGAAATGGACCAGCGTGCTGGCGCCGGATTTCTACCCGAGCTGGACGTCGTGCGAGCGCCAGTCGCTGTCGTTCAAGGCAGGTGCAGTGACCGTCACGCTGGGTCGCCAGGCCTTTGGCGCCGGGGGATGCTGTGCCACCGGCGGCACCTACCGCTCGGTCGATGGTCGAACCTGGAAGAAGCTCTGAAAGGGGCCGTTCCATCGCCAAACGCGCATCAGCTCAGGCCGCCTGCACGGCAACGAGCCATAGCTGCGCGCCTTGCTGTGGCGTCGAGGTCCAGGTCACGTTGTAGGTACCGGCCGCGCCAACCTGCCTCACGGCCACGGCGCACTGCACCAATGCACCAGATGCCAGTACCGAATCGATCACCGTGAACCCGTTGTCGGGCACGGCCGTCTTGTCCAGGTCGACACCCGCGTCCCCCCACCACCATGCGACGAGCAGTGCAGGGCCGGTGGTGGTGACACTGGCGCTGGTCAAGGGCTGACCAGACAGCACCTCGCGCCACTGCACATCCTGCACGGCGCCACCATCGGTGATCTCGACAACGCTCAAGGTCGTCTCGTCGGTGACGGTGGGCTTGGCCACGGTGAGCACGTGACCGACCATGCCCCGGGCCTGCTGGCAGGTATGCAAGACCGTCCCCGAATTGGGCCAGAGGGTGTAGATGTGCGCCGCATCGAGCTGGACGAAGAGATTCCCCGCGTTGTCCGTCGGTGCGATGGCAGAAAGAACACCCCGCCCGACGCAGGCCAACAGGGTGCTTCCGATCGTGCGCGTGGACATGCCGGAAGTGGACAGCGATGAGGACGACACGCCATCACGGTTGAAGACCAGCGCGTGGGCGCCGAGGGCTGGCGCCGCTGTTGCAGGTGGAGGTGGAGGTGGAGGTGGAGGTGGAGGTGGAGGCGGAGGCCGAGGCGCAGGTGCAGGTGCAGGGGGAGGTGGAGCAGCAGGTGGAGGAGCTGCAGCAGGTGAAGGAGCAGCCAGTGTTGTCTGGCCGCCGGAGCCTCCGCCACAGGACGTGAGCGCTGCAAACCCGGATGTCATGCAGACCGCCGCAAACGCCCACATCCGGCGCAACAGGCCGCGGCGCTCGTTGATCAGTGACGCGGCCGGGTCGGAATCGGCCGCTTGTTGCTCGGCTTGCTGTTCATTCATTGAGACCTCCATAAACATGTGGTTTCAACCAGGCGAACGCGCCAGCGCCTGTCGGCGTGAAAAAAACTTGGATCGTCCTCGCGCCTTGGCTGTAAGTCAAACTGCCCCATTTTTGCTGAAGGGGTGCTTGCGGAGCGCGAGCAGGCCGACCGCACCGCGCGCCGGGTTGAATTGAAGAATCGCGTGACTAAACTTTGAGGTTCCCTGTTCAGCATGGAGACGCGACATGAGCACCCCGACCGAAGTCGCCCAGCAGGCCTACGCCGCTTTCGGRCGCCGCGACATCCCGGGAATTCTGGCCATGCTCACCGACGATGTGGACTGGCGGTTCTACGCCAGCCCCAGCACCGGTATCCCGTACGGGGGCAGGTACACCGGCAAGAAACCCGTGGAAGCCTGGTTCGCCACCCTGGCCGAGAACGAGGACATCCAGCAGCTCGAACCGCGTGAGTTCCTGGAAGGACCGGATCACGTGACGGTGCTCGGCTGGAATCGCGCGAGGCCGCTTCCGAACGGGACGGTGTTCGACAGCGAGTGGGTCCATGTGTTCACGCTGAAGGGCGGAAAGATCAGCCGCTGGATCGGCACCGCAGACACGGCCGCTCGGCAGGCGGCCGCGAAGTAGCCGTCCTCCGATTGCCTTGAAGGCGAAATCTCTCGAGCGGGCCGGCGCCGACCAGGCTTGCTCCACAACAGCAGGAAGACCACCATGACCATTGCAGGTCCGATTCCGACCCTCTACGGCGATATGCAGCCGCTCCTCGATTGGCAGGCGGCCTGCGCAGAGACTTTGCTGAAGGCGCAGAGCTTCCAGCTCCAGATGCTGGGCGTCTGTCAGCAGCCTTTTGTCGCGGCCAACCAGGAACTGTGGGACCAATGGGTGGCCCGTTTCGGGGGCGGCGTGCCGTTGGACGGCTGAGCCCTCGCGATAGCGATGCGCTGGCGTTCGCGGCGCCTACCCTTTGGCGTCGCGACACCGTGACAGACTCGGGCAAACGCCATCTCTCGTGACAGAGAGGTAGCCTCCATCGTGATAGACGAGCGGCGCGGTCTCCGAGCGCGCACCGTTGAGTACGCGGCCAACGAAGATCGTGTGCGTGCCGACATCCATCTCTTCGACTGTTTCGCATTCGAGCGTCGCGAGCGCGCCCAGCAACATTGGAATCCCATGCTCGCTGAGCTCATGTGCGACACCCTCGAATGGATGGTCATGCTTGCCGGCGAACCGGTTACTCAGATCGACTTGATCCTCGGCCAGCACGTTGACTGCGAAGCGCCGGCTCGCATGGACGAGCGGGTGAGTTCGAGTCGATTTGTTGAGCACGACCAGCACTGTCGGCGGGTCAGCCGATACCGACGAGAAGGCCGTGGCCGTCATGCCGTGGATGCGACCTTCACGCGACGTCGTGATCACGGTGACGCCGTTGACCAAGGTGCGCATGATCGAGCGAAAGTGCTGTGCATCGATCATGAGGCTCAAGGGCGATGCGACCCCGTCGCCTCCCGGCATGGAAGTCACGGCGACGGCGGCGGCGCCAGGGGTCCTTGCCGCCTCGGATTGTCTGGCTTCGATCATGGCATGTCCCTTCTTTGCTGCTACTGTTCGTCCGAAAGCGCGAGCGCGCGATAGCTTCCCCTGTAGGCGACGAGCGGAGCGTGCGCCTGGCTGCTCGCGCAGTGCTCGATGCGTCCGACGATGATCTCGGTGTCCTCATGGACAAAGACCGCGCTGGTGCGGCACTCGAGCGCAAGCACGGCATTGGCGAGCACGGGGGCGCCTGTCTTGAGGTGCGTCCATTGCCCGACGGAGAATCTGTCCGAGCCGGACAGGCCGCGCCTGCCCCCGAACACCTCGGCGATCTCGTGCGAACCCGCAGGCAGGTAGCTGATCGCAAAGCTGCCGGCAGCCTTGATCGTCGCCAACGCGCTGGTGCTACGCCCCACGCAGACCAGCATGGTGGGTGGAGCAGCCGCGACATGGGTCACAGAGAGCGCCAGCAGGCCGGCGGGCATGCCTGAATGGCTCGCCGCCACGACGGCGGCGCCAACCGGACGCATGCTCATCAGGCGCCAGAACGTTCCAGGATCGATCCCGGTGGCCGGTGTGTCGAGCGTCGACATTGGCTCAGACCTCCGTCAGATGCGCGACGGCATCGATCTCGAGCAAGTACTCTTTACGCAGCAGCGAGTGCACGGTCACTCCCGAACTTGCCGGACCGTGGGGGCCGAAGTAAGCCGCGCGGATGTCGAAGTAGGCTCGCACCGCTTCGGCATCGGCCTCGGGCGTCAGGTAGGTCGTCAACTTGACCACGTCGGCCAGAGTTCCGCCGGCACGACCGAGCACGTCACGAAGTTTCTCGAGGCAGCGCTCGGCCTGAACCTTGAAATCGCCCAGCCCCACGGGCCGGCCATCGATGTCGGTCGCCGTGATGCCTGAAACGTAGATGACGTTGCCGGCCCGGACGCCGGGCACCCAGGTCGACTGCCAATTCTCGCTCGGCCATTTCTTGGGAAGCCGCACGATTCCAGTTGTTGTCATTCAATGTCTCCGGTTGCGAAACGTCCGTCCAGAATCCGGCGGCTGACAGGCCGCGGACGGCAAAGGATTCGAAAGGTGAGCGGCGCTCAAGCCGTCGCAAGCGCGTGGCGCGCCGCATTCGTTTCGACGCCGAGTTCCGCCATGCGTGGCAGAACCTTGTGGCCGAAGGCGCGCAAATCCGCGTCGTAGTCCGCCAGCACGACCATGACGCCGTCCAGCTTGGCTGCGCGAACCGTGCGCGCGATCCGCTCGGCCAGCGAATCGGCAGAGCCACTCAAGGTGTTGGACATGAGGGCCGACGCCGCCTTGGCCTGCTCCATGAAGACCTGCGAGCCTTGGTTGCTGGCCACTTCCTTGTCGTCGTTGTACTCGTCCATCATGCGAGCAACTGCGACGCGGTCGACGCCGGCATTGTAGAAATCGACCTTCTCCTGCGCCTCTTTGTCGGTGTCGCCGATGACCAGATTGAACAGTCCGAAGGTCTTGAGGCCGGGGTTCTGGTACTCCGCTGCAATCTCCTTGGCCCTCAGCGCACGGCCGATGAACTTGTCGTTGTCCTGGGCCGCCATGAACGCGACGTTGCAGTTCTGCGCGGTGAACTTGAAGCCGCGGTCGGACATGCCGGCACAGATGACTGTCGGCATCTTCGAAGGCTTCGGAAAGATCTGGCAGTCGTCCGTTTCGTAGAACCTGCCTTTGTGGGTGACGCTCTCCTCCGTCC
>NZ_JBFUCI010000098.1:0-17369 GCF_056405335.1 Variovorax sp. P1_H12_2 | reverse complement strand
CCCTCGGTCGGCTCGGGCACCCGGCTCGCGATGCAGGATTCGATCGCACTCTTCGATGCCTTCAAGACCTGCGGGCCGGACGTGCCGACGATGCTCGATGCGTTCGTTCGAATCCGCCAACCCGGCTCCGACGCGTTGCAGAAGGCGGCCATCAAGAGCACCGAGTGGTATGAGAACCTCGGCCCCAAGCTGTCGCTCGACCCGATCTCCTTTGCCTACGACTACGTCACGCGCAGCGGCCGGGTCGACCATGCGGACGTGCGGCAGCGCGACCCCGAACTCGCGGCTGCCTACGAAAAGCTGCATCCGGAACGCGGCTTCTGAACCGGAGGAACCCACCATGCTCGAAGGCTGCATCCCCTGGCCCGCCGAGGCCGCCCGCGAATACCGCAGGCTCGGCCTGTGGGAAGACCTCACGGTCGCCGAAATGGTCGAACGCAGCATGCGCGCGGCGCCCGACAAGGTGGCGCTGGTCTTCGGCGACCGGCGCATCAGCTATGAGGAGCTGGTCCGTGATTCGCGGCGCCTCGCGGTGGCCCTGCTCGATCTCGGACTGAAGCCGCGCGAGCGCGTCGTGGTGCAGTTGCCGAATGTGCCGGAATTCGTGATCGCCTACCTCGCACTCAACTGGATGGGCGCGATTCCGGTGATGGCGCTGCGTGCGCATCGGCATGCCGAGGTCCGTCACTTCATCCGGGCCTCGGGCGCGAGCGCCTACCTGCTGCCCGACCTGATCGGGAGCTTCGACTACCGCCCGATGGCGGCCGAGCTGGCCGCCGAGTTCTCGTCGCTGCGCCACCTGATCGTCGCCGGCGAACCCGCACCGGGACAGCGCGCGCTGGACCCCTTGATCGCGGGCGACGCGGTCACCGACCACGCATCGATCGCCCGGCTCGCGGCCGTGCGGCCTTCGCCCGACGAGGTCTCGACCATGCTGCTGTCCGGCGGCACCACCTCCGTGTCGAAGCTGATCCCGCGCACCCACAACGACTACGTGCTCAACGCCCGCCTCTGCGCGCAGGCCGCGGGCTTCGACCGCGACACCGTCTTCATGGCCATCCTGCCGCTGGGCCACAACTACAACCTGGCCTCGCCGGGGCTGCTCGGCACCTTCTTCGCCGGCGGCACGGTGGTGATCGCCACCGGCACCGACACCGAAACGCTGTTTGCCGGCGTCGAGCGCGAGCAGGTGTCGGTGATCGCCGGCGTGGTGCCGCTGATCGCCGGCTGGCTCGACAGCGAAGTGCCCAAGCGCTTCGACCTGTCGTCGCTCAAGGTGATCCAGAACGGCGGCGCGCGGCTCGCGCCCGAGCTGCGCATGCGCGTGGCCGCGCAGTTCGGCTGCACCCCGCAGGAGATCTACGGCACCGCCGAAGGCCTGATCAACATGACCCGGCTCGACGATCCGCAGGCGCTGCTGCTCGAGAGCTCCGGCGCGCCGGTCAGCGAGCACGACGAGATCAAGGTGCTCGACGACGACGACCGCGAGCTGCCCGACGGCGAGGCCGGCGAGCTGGTGACGCGCGGCCCCTACACCATCCGCGGCTACTACAACGCGCCCGAGAAGAACGCCGAGGCCTTCACGGCCGACGGCTTCTACCGCATGGGCGACATCGTGCGCAAGCGCGGCCGCCACGTGTTCACCGAGGGCCGGCGCAAGGACCTGATCAACCGCGGCGGCGAGAAGATCAGCTGCGACGAGATCGAGAACCTGATCTTCGGCCTGCCGCAGGTCAAGGGCGTCGCGCTGATCGGCCTGCCCGATCCGGTGTTCGGCGAACGGGCCTGCGCCTGCGTCATCCTGCAGCCGGGCACGACGCTCGGCTTCGACGAACTGATCGCCTACCTGCGCCGGCAGAAGATCGCCTCCTTCAAGCTGCCCGAGCGGCTGGAGATCATGGCGGAGTTCCCGGTCAGCCCGGTGGGCAAGATCCTCAAGCGCGAACTGCGAGAAAAGGTATTGGGATGATCGAGCTCTATCACTGTGTCAGCGCAAGATCGTTCCGACCGCTCTGGACGCTCGAAGAGCTCGGCGCGCCGTACCAGCTGCGGATGCTGCCCTTCCCGCCGCGGGCGCTCCAGCGCAGCTACCTCGATCTCAATCCGCTGGGCACGGTGCCGCTGCTGCTCGACGGCGACACCCGCATGACCGAGTCGTCGGCGATGTGCCAGTACCTGGCCCAGCGCTGCGACCCGGACAATCGGCGCGGGCTGGCGGTGCTCCCGAGCGAGCCCGGCTTCGGCGCCTGGCTCAACTGGCTGCATCACGGCGAGGCGACGCTGACCTTCCCGCAGACCATCGTGCTGCGCTACGGCCACTTCGAGCCCGACGCGCGCAAGCTGCCGCAGGCGGCCGACGACTACGCCAAGTGGTTCATCGCCCGCCTGCGCGGCGTCGACGCGGTGCTGGCCCAGCATGAGTTCCTCGCCGCCGACCGCTTCACGGTCGCCGACATCTCGGTCGGCTACGCGCTGATGCTGGCCAACGAGCTCGAGCTGGTGCCGCGCTTTCCGAATGCGGTGGCGGCCTACTGGGAACGGCTGCAGCAACGTGAAGGCTTCCGCCGCGCGCTCGCGGCGCAGCATGACGCGGCCCTGGCGCAGGGCGTCTCGCCATTGCCCTCGACCCGCCCGGCATGAACTTCCATCACCCGCTGTTCGAGAGCCTGGCGCTGCCGCTCCTGCTTTCTTTCGCGGTGACCGGCCTGCTGCACGCCGGCCTGGGTGCGGTGCACGGCCGACGCTGGGCCGCCGCCGGCGTGGCGCCGGCGATCATCGTCGGCTCGGCCTGGGTGCTCGGATGGCAGTTGTCGCCCGGCACCCTGACGGAGGAACTGCCCTGGATCTACGCAGCCGCCGCCCTGCTCGGCATGGGCCTGGAGGGGATGCGGGCCGTGATGCGGACCACCTGGCTCGCGAGCTGCGTCCTGTGGGCATTGGTGCTGGCCGGGCTCAGCGACCAGCCACTGGCACTGCAGGCCGCCACCTGGGCCGTCGGCGCGGCGGTGACCGGCGCCGTGCTGAGCTCACCGCCCGAGCACGCCGCCGCGCCCGCCAGTCTCGTGGTGGCCAGCCTGGGGCTGGCCGCGGTGGCTTTCATCTCCGGATCCGTGCTGCTGTTCGAGCTCGGGCTGTCGATCGCGGCCGCCATCGCCGGCTGCGCGCTGTGGCTCTGGCCCGCGGCCCGCATCGGCTTCGGCGCCTGCGCGACGGTGGTGTCGGCGATCGCCTGGCTGACGCTGGCGCAGGGCGTGGCCCTGCTGACGCCGGTGCGGCCCGAGGTGCTGCTGCTGCTGGCCGGCGCCCTGCTGTCCGGGCCGATGGTGCGATGGGCACGACCCGGACTTCGGCGCCCTGCGATCGACGTGCTGATCGTCGTGGCGGTGGCGACGCTCTGGGTCGCGGCCGCCGTCGCGCTGGCGCTCCACCGCGACGGCCAGGCCCCGCGGGACGGGCGCGACGACCCCTACTACACGCCTCGCTGGTAGGCCTGTCTCCATGATGAGGACGACTTCTTCCACCCTTCCCGGCATCGATGCCCTGTGGCCCTTGTGCCTGGAGATCGCGGCGCAACGGCGCAGCGGCCGCGCGGCACCACCGCCGGACGCCCGGCCGCTGGTGGCCTGGAGCGCGGCGCGCGGCTTTGCCCTGCAGGGCCTGTGGGACGACCAAGCCCTCGAACTGTTCGACCTGCTCAAGCCCTTGCTCGATCGCCCGCACGCCGGTGCGCCATGGATCATCGGCCAGCTCGGCCAGAGCCTCGACGGCTGTATCGCCACGCACGGCGGCGACTCGAACTACGTCAACGGACCCGAGCTGCTGGTGCACCTGCACCGCCTGCGCGCCTTGTGCGACGCGGTCATCGTGGGCGCCGCAACCGCGGCCATCGACAACCCGCAACTGACCACGCGGCGCGTGCCCGGCCCGCATCCGGTGCGCGTCCTGCTCGACCCGGCGCTGCGGCTGCCGACGACCTTGCGCGCCTTCTGCGACCGCCAGGCCCCCACCCTGCTCGCCTGCGATGCCCTCCGCGCAGCCGAAGCGGTGCAACGCGTGGGCGCCGACCAGGTGCTTGGCGTGCCCGGCCTGACGCGGCCCGATGGCAGCGCCGACCTGCGTGCGCTGCAGGCGGCCTTGCAGCGGCGCGGGCTCGGCGTGCTGTTCGTCGAGGGCGGCGGTGTCACCGTGTCGCGCTTCATCGCGCAGGGCTGCCTGGACCGCCTGCACCTGAGCATCGCGCCGGTGATCATCGGCGCCGGCCGGCCCGGCCTGCAACTGCCGCGCAGCACCGCGATGCGCGACTGCCTGCGACCGCCGGGCCGGGTGTTTCGCATGGGCGCCGACGTGCTGTGGGACCTGGACCTGCGAGCGACAGCGCCCGCCTAGGGCGGCGTCGCGAGCAGTTCGMGGTGCCCGACGCGAAGGCGGGTGCGTGCGAGCAGACGCAGGCGCCGAGCCTCCCAATCGGTGGCCAGTGCGGCAGCCGCTGGATCCTGCTCGCGGACCGCGGCCGCGATGCCCGCCACCATCGCGGCGAGCATGGCTTGCGCCTGCGCACCCTCGCCGCCGTCGATGACCCAGTCGCTGGTCGCCAGCTTCAATTCGCAGCCCCGCGCGCCCAGCCGATCGGCCGCCAGGTCCACCGCGGCACCGCCGAGCGCCGCGCCGAAGCCCTTGTCGCGCCCCTGGTGCGCCGCGAAGCGCCGAGCCAGCCGATCGTCGCCCGCCACGCGCGGCGTCCAGTCCAGGCGCCCATCGACCGTCAGTGCGAACAGCAGCGCCAGCCCGGCGTCGCAGGCGCGGGCCAGCAAGTCGTCGAGCCAGGCCGCCGACACCAGGTCCAGCAGCGCCGACGCCGTGACGAGCCCGACCTGGGCCAGCGGCAACGCCGCCAGGTCCTGCGCAAGGTCGATCCGCAACGGCTCGACATCGGCGCGCCAGCCCGGCCCCTCGATGCCGAACCCCCCGGTCTGGTGGCCGAACAGGAACCCCTCGGTCTCGGCCCAGGCCGCGAGTGCGTGGGGGAGCGTGGCCAGCAGCAGCGGGTCGTGATCGACCAGCAGCCAGCGCTGCGAGCCGCCCAGCCGGGGCGCCAGCTCGCGCAGATTGGCGCCGGTGCCGCAGGCCAGGTCGAGCACCCCGAGGACCGGGTCGTTGCGGCGCCGGCGCAGGCGCCGGGCCAGCGCCGGCAGATCGAAGGCGGCGGCGGACGCGCCGCGCGCCGATCGATCGAAGGGCTCGCGCAGCGCGAGCCAGTCGGCGCTGAAGCCGGTCATCCGGATGCCGCGCGCTCGGCGGCCGTGAGCGCGGCGGCGAATCGCGCCGCACTGTCGGCCCAGGTGGGCAAGCGGCGCCGGGCCTCGCGCGCGCCTTCGCAGAGCCTCGCGCGCAGGCCGGCGTCGCCGAGCACGCGCTGCAAGGCGGCACGCAGGGCGTCGACCTCGCCCGGCGGAACCAGCAGGCCCGCAGCCGCCGGCACCGTGTCCGGAATGGCGCCCGCCTGGGTGCTGATCACCGGCAGCCCGTGCGCCAGCGCCTCGGCCAGCGCCATGCCGTAGCCTTCGTGGAAGGAGGGCAGCACGAAGACATCGGCGGCCGCGTAGAGCGCTCGCAATCCGGCCTCGTCGCGCTCGCCATGGAGCAGCACGCGCCCCTTCAACCCCAGCGCGTCGATGGCCCCGGCCAGTGCCGCCGCGCATGCCGGGTCCATCGTGAGGCTGCCCGCGCAATGCAGCGTCCACGGGCGATCCCGCAGGCCGGCCAGCGCCTCGACCAGCAGCGCGTGGCCCTTGCGCGGGGTCACGGTGGCGACGCACAGCAGCACCGGCCCGGCCGGGCCCGAGCCCTGCGCCAGCGCGGCGGGATCGGTGCCGGGTTCGACCACCGCGATGCGCGCGGCGTCGACGTCGAAGGCCGCCAGCGCCCGCGCGGTGGCGCGACTGGTGACGATCACGCCGCGCGCCGAAGCCAGCGCGCGCCGTTCGCTGTCGAACAGCGCGCGCTGCCGCTCGGGCGCGAGCCCGGTCTCCAGCGACAGCGGGTGATGCACCAGCGCCACCCACCGCAGCCGCTGCGCGTGCGCGGCCGCCAGCTCGGCCAGGACGCCGAACGCCAGGCCGTCCACCACCACCAGCGTGTCGTCGGCGAGGCCCTCGACCACGCGACGCGCCATGGCTTCTGCCGCCGCACCGGGGGCCGGATAGCCGGGGCCCAGCGACTGCACCTCGACCTGCCAGTGCGCCGCGCGCAGGCCGTCGATGATGCGGCGGTCGTAGGCATAGCCGCCGGTGCGGGTGCCGAGATCGCCGGGCACCAGGAAGCTGCAGCGCGCGGTCAACCCGCACGCGCCGGCAATGCGGCCTCGTAGGCGGCCCAGGCCACGTGCGATTCGTTGAGCCGCACGCGCAGGCCCGAGAGCCCGCTCGCATGGGGTCCGAGATCGCCGGCCGCGATGCCTGCGGCGATGCGATCGAAGATCACGCGCGCCAGGAACTCGGTGGTCGTGTTCCGGCCCGCGAAGGCCGGATCGTCGTCGAGGTTGCGCAGGTTGAGCGCGCCCAGCACGCTGCGCAGCACCTCGGTCGCCCGCGCGATGTCGACCACCATGCCGTCGGCATCGAGTTCGGCGCGGCGCAGCTCGAGATCGACCACGTAGGTGGCGCCATGCAGGCGCTGGGCGGGCCCGAAGGCCTCGCCGCGAAAGCTGTGGGCGATCATGAAGTGGTCGCGGACATTGACGCTGTACATGCGGGGGGTTCCTCTGCGGTTCAGGGGTAGTCGATGCGCTGGCACAGCGTGTCCGGCGCACCGGCGGCGAGGCGGGCCAGCACCTCGGGCAACTGGTCGAAGGGCGCGCTGTCGGTGATCAGCAGGTCGAGCGCCGGATCGCGCAGCAGCGACAGGGCCAGCGCCAGGCGGCGCCGGTGCGACCAGCGGGCGCGCTGGGCCGCCGCGATGTGGCCGACCTGCGAGCTCTTGAGCACGAGGCGCTGCGAATGGAAGGCTTCGCCCAGCGGCAGCGGCACCTCGCGCTGCCCATACCAGCTGAGGTCGACCACCGTGGCCTCGAAGGCCGCCAGCCGCAGCGCCGTGACCAGGCCCTGCGGCTGGCCGCTGGCATGCAGCACCAGGTCGGCGCCGGGCCGTGCGTCCTCCGGCATCGCAAAGGCAACGCCGAGCCGCTCGGCCACGGGCCGCCGAGAGGCCCGGACATCCACCAGCTCGACCTCGCAGCCGGGCAGGCGGCCCGCCAGCCACGCGACCAGCAGGCCGACGACGCCGCCACCGACCACCGCGATGCGGTCGCCCAGCCGCGGCGCCGCATCCCAGAGGGCATTGACCGCGGTCTCCATGTTGGCGGCCAGCACGGCGCGCGCCGGCGGCAGGCCTTCGGGCAGCGGATGCACCGCCTCGGCCGGCACCACGTAGCGGGTCTGGTGCGGGTGAAGGCAGAAGACGGCGCGGCCGCGCATCGCCTCGGGGCCCTGCTCGACGATGCCGACGCTCGCATAGCCGTACTTGACCGGGGCCGGGAAGTCACCGTCCTGGAAAGGCGCCCGCATCCGGTGGAACTCGCTGGCCGGCACCTCGCCGCGAAACACCAGCAGCTCGGTGCCGCGGCTGATGCCGCTGTGCAGCGCCCGGACCCGCACCTCGCCGGCGCCGGGCGCAGGCGCCGGCTCGGCGCGAATCGATGCCCGTCCCGGCGCCTCGATCCAGCAGGCGCGGGACTCGGCGGACAAGACAGGAGATGAATATGCTGGCATGCTGTTTTCAGCGCCCGCAGGTCGCGAGCGATCCCAGTGTCAACCCATGGAATGCGATCTTAAGGCGATGCCCTCGCAGACTGTGCTGCGCCGCGATGCCTGGCGCGAGGCGCTGTCCTGCCTGGCACTGCTCCTGCTGCTGGCCGCCGGCGTGAAGCTCGCGGCGGGGCTCGGTCCCTGGTTCGGCGTCCGCGCGCTGGCCGTGTTCGGCCTGGGCTTCGCCCTGGTCCTGCGCGCCCTGCCGGCCCATGCGCCGCATCCACGCTTCGGCGCCGCCAACCGCGTGACGCTGGCACGGCTGGCGCTGGTCGCGCTGCTCGCCGCCGGCGTCGGCGAGCCGCTCACCGACGCCACCGGCCTGGCCTGGGGCGCGATCGCCGTCGCCACCACCGCGGCGCTGTGGGATGCGCTCGACGGTCCGCTGGCGCGTGCCCAGGGGCTGGCAAGCGAGTTCGGGGCCCGCTTCGACATGGAGACCGACGCGCTGCTGGTGCTGGTCCTGTCCCTGCTGGTGATTCACTTCGACAAGGCGGGCGGCTGGATCCTGGCCGCGGGGCTGATGCGCTACGCCTTCGTGCTGGCCGGCCGGGCGCTGCCCTGGCTGGCACGCCCGCTGCCGCCGAGCCAGCGGCGCAAGGCGGTGTGCGTGGTGCAGATCACCAGCCTGATCGTCTGCCTCGGGCCGATCGTGGCGCCGCCCTGGAGCCGCGCCATCGCCGCCGCCAGCCTGGCGGCGCTGAGCGCTTCCTTCGCGGCCGACCTGGCCTGGCTGGCCCGCCGGCGCCGTCGCCCGGGCGCCCGCCGTTCGAGGCCGGAGCCTGCGCCATGACCAGCTCGCGCTTGCGCGCCGCGAGCGCCTTCGCCCTGCTCTGCCTGGGCGCATCGGCCGTRCCGGCCCGGGCCGAGACGGCGCGCTACGAGCTCGACCCGAACCACATCACGGTCGCCTTCATGGTCGACCACCTGGGCTATGCGAAAGTGCTCGGGATGTTCCGCGCGGCACGCGGCAGCTACGACTTCGACGAGGCCACCGGCACGCTGGGCAAGCTGCGCATCGAGGTCGACACCCAGAGCGTGTTCAGCAACTACGCCAAGCGCGACCAACACCTGAAGAGCGCGGAATTCCTCAACACGGCGCAGTTCCCGCGCATGGTGTTCACGGCCGACGGCGCCCGCCGCACCGGCGAACGCACGTTCGAGATCCCCGGCCAGCTCGAGCTGCTGGGGCGGCCGCAGCCGCTGACGCTCACGGCCACCTGGAACAAGAGCGGGCCCTCGCCGATCGACAAGGTCTACACCATGGGCGTGTCGGCGCGCGGCAGCTTCAAGCGCAGCAGCCACGGCATGAGCTACGGCGTCAGCAACGCGTGGGTCGGCGACGAGGTGCCGCTGATCATCGAGTTCGAGGCGCAGCGCAAGTGAGGGCCGCGGCGCCGTGGCCCGGGTGGGGAGGCTGGCTGCTGCGCTTCGGCCTGCCCTTCGCGCCGCTCAACGCGCTGCTGACGCTGGAGAACCTCTGGCCGACCTGGTGGGCGCTGCCGGGCCTGCGCCTGTCGTTCGAGCTCTGCATGGCCGTGGGCGCGCTGGCGCTGTGGATCCGGCTGCGCGGCTACGCCGGCGTCGGGCTGCTGCGCGCGCTCTCGATCCTCACCGTGTTCTGGGTCGCGACGCGCTATGCCGAGGTCACGGCGTCGGCGGTCTTCGGCCGCCAGATCAACCTGTACTGGGACGGGCAGCACGTGTTCGAGGTGCTGCGGATGGGCAACGCGGCCGGATGGCAGATCGCGCTGGGTGCCGCCGCGGTGGCCAGCACCCTGGGCGCGGTGTACGCGATCGCGCACCGCTGCTGGTCGATGCTTGCGCGCGAACTGGCCTGGCGACGGCCGCAGCCCGCGATCGGCCTGGCCGGCGCCGCCCTGCTCGCCGCGTTCTCACTGCAGGGCATCGGCGGCCGCGACACACGCTGGTTCTTCTCGATGCCGGTGGCGCCGATCCTCGCGCGCCAGGCGGAACTGCTCGCAGGCCTGTGGTCGCCCGGGCGCGCGGGCTCGCGGCTGCCCACCAGCCCCGCCTTCGACACCGCGCTCGCGGGCCTGGGCGGCGCCGACGTGCTGCTGATCTTCGCCGAATCCTACGGCGCCAGCACGCTCGACGATCCGCGGCAGGCGGCATGGCTGGCGCCGCACCGCGCGCAGCTGGCGCGCGCGCTGCAGGCCGGCGGGCGCCAGGTGGTGTCGGCGCGGGTGCGTTCTCCGACCTTCGGCGGCGCCTCGTGGCTCGCCCATTCGGCGCTGCTGAGCGGCATCGACACCCGCGAACCGGGCGACTACGAGCTGCTGCTGGCCACCGCCCGCCCGACGCTGGTGCGTCAGTTCAAGCGGCATGGCTACCGCACGGTGAGCTGGATGCCCGGACTGCAGCGGCCCTGGCCCGAAGGCAGCTTCTATGGCTTCGACCGCTACGCCGATGCCCGCAGCCTCGGCTACCGCGGACCGGCCCTCGGCCACTGGCAGGTGCCGGACCAGGCGTCGATGGCGCTCCTGCACGCCCAGGAGCTGGCGCTGCCGCCCGAACGCCGCGCACCGCGGCTGGTCGTCTTCCCGACGCTGGCCAGCCACGCACCGTTCCGGCCGCTCGCGCCCTACGTGGACGACTGGCCCCGGCTGCTGCGCGCCGATGCCTACACGCCGGCCGAGGTCGCCCACGCCCTGGCCGCGCCGATCTCCTGGCTGGAACCGGTGCCCGCCTACCTCGAATCGCTGGCCTATACCTTCCGCTGGCTGGGCGACTACCTCGGCGGCCGCGCGCCGCCGAACATGCTCACCATCGTGATCGGCGACCACCAGCCCATGGCGAGCGTGAGCGGCCGCAACGCCACATGGGAGGTGCCGGTCCACATCATCAGCAACGACGCCTCGTTGCTGAAGCGGCTGGAGGCCGCCGGCTTCACGCCGGGCCTGCTGCCCATGCGGGCCGGGGCGATGGGCATGCACGGCCTCACGCCCTTGCTGCTCGCCGCCTTCGAGGGTCCGGGGGGCGGCGCCCCCAGCGCCGCGGAATAGCGGACCGAGGGCCGGATCCGGCACTAATTCACGCGACAGCGCGCCCCTTGTCTGATAGCCTTTTGCTCCATGCGCGCGCTCATCCTCCTGCTCAACATCGCAGTCATCGCCCTCGCGGGGTATCTGGCCGGACCGCTCGGCCTTCTGGTCGCGGCAGTCCTGTGCTTCGCGCTCATCGCCGGTGCCTTCGTGTTCTCGATGGCCCGGACCGAGGCCCGCGAATCGCGGAAGATGCAGCGGGCCATGGGTCGCAACACGAGCTTTCTCGCCGAACTCCTCGGTCCGCGCAAGCGCTGAGCCGCCCCTCGGGCTGGCGCCCGCACCTGGGTTGACGCGCTCAGGCGGCCGCGGCCTTGGCCACGGCGACCGCGGCCTCGCGCGGCAGGGCCACCGCGTTCTTCACGGCCAGGATCTCCGCCATCACGCTGACCGCGATCTCGGGCGGCGTCTTGCTGCCGATGTAGATGCCGATCGGGCCGCGCAGCCGGGCCAGCGATTGCTCGGTCTGCTCGAAGTGCTCGATCATGCGTTCGCGCCGCGCCTCGGCATTGCGCCGCGAGCCGATCGCACCGACATAGAAAGCCTCGCTCTGCAGCGCCTCGAGCAGCGCCAGGTCGTCGAGCTTGGGGTCGTGCGTGAGCGCCACCACGCAGGTCCGGCGATCGGGCTTGAAGGCGACCACCGCGTCGTCGGGCATCTCGGTGGTGATGGCCACGCCCGGCAGCGTCCAGGCCGTGTGGTACTCGACCCGCGGATCGCACAGCGTGACCGCGAAGCCGCTGAACTTGGCCATCGTCGCCAGGTACTCGGCCAGCTGGCCGGCGCCGATCAGCAGCATGCGGTACTCGGGGCCGAAGGTGTTGACCAGCTCGGTGTCGTCGACCGACAGCTCGGCCGGCGAGCTGGCCTCGGCCAGCGTGGCCGCGCCGTCGGCCAGCCTGACCGTGCGCTGCATCAGGCGCCCCTGCTCGAGCGCCGCCACCAGCGCCTGCAGCGACGCGGCGTCGGGGTCGTACTCGAGCAGCAGTTCGAGCGTGCCGCCGCACGGCAGCCCGAAGCGGTGCGCCTCGTCGGCCGTGATGCCGTACTTGACCAGCGCCGGAGCCCCCGTGGGCATCACGCCGTCGCCATGGGCGCGGCTGTAGCGCGCGATCAGGTCGTCCTCGATGCAGCCGCCCGAGACCGAACCGACCACCGCGCCGTCCTCGGCCAGCGCCATGATCGAGCCGATCGGGCGCGGTGACGAACCCCAGGTGCGCACCACGGTCGAGAGCAGCGCGCGACGGCCGGCCAGCCGCCAGTCGCGCAGGGTGCGCAGCACCATGACGTCGAGATTTTCCATATTGCTTGCTCCCGTTTGCCGCTCGCTGCTCAGCCGGCGTCCTTGTCCGGCTCGGGCGCGGCCTTCTTGCCGATGCCGAGCTTTTGCATGAAGCCCGCCACGGCCCCGGTCTTTTCGGCCGGGGCCGCCGCTTCGTCCGCCGCCTCCTCGGGCGGCGGGCCGTAGCGGCTCTGCATCTCGGCGTCGAAGCGCTTGAAGAAGTCGTCCGCGGTCGACTTGGCGGCGCCATCGATCAGGCGCTGGCCCATCTGCGCGATCTTGCCGCCGACCTGCGCCTGCACCGTGTAGTCGAGCTCGCAGCCCTCGCCGCCATCGGCCACCGGCTTCAGCGACACGCTCGATGCGCCCTTGGCGAAGCCGGCCACGCCGCCCTGCCCTTCGAAGGACAGCTTGTAGCTGTCGGGCGCCTCGATGTCCGCCAGCGTCACCTTGCCGGCGAACTTGGCCGACACCGGGCCGATCTTGAGCGCCAGCCCGACCGTGTACTCGTTGTCGCCGGTGAGTTCGAACCGGTCGCAGCCCGGGATGCATTTCTTGAGCGTCTCGGGATCGTTGAGCGCGTCCCAGGCCTGTTGCTGCGTGACGCCGAGGCGGCGGTTGCCGAGCATTTCCATGGTGGATTCCTTGTGGTCGTTGGGAGGGTGCGGCCCTAGCGGCCGGCGCGCATCAGGGCCGCCAGGCTGGCAGCCAGTTGTTCGAGGGCACTGAGATTGTGAACCGCCAGCATCGCGTCTGCATGGCGGTGCAGCACTGCCGCGCCGCGCGCCAGGGGCGCATAGCCCTCGTAGCGCAGCAGCGGATTGAGCCACAGCAGCCGGCGCGAATGGCGTTTGAGCCACAGCAGCTCGCGCTCGAGCGCCTCGGGCTCGCCGGTGTCCAGTCCGTCGCTGATCACCAGCACCAGCGTTCGGCGGCCGGTCAGGCGGCGCGCATGGCCATGCCGCAGCTCGGCCAGCGATTCGCCGAACCGGGTGCCGCCGGCGAAATCGTCGATGGCCGCGCTGGCCGCGGCCAGCATCGCGTCGGTGTCGGCGATGCGGAAGGCCGGCGTCAGGTCGGTCAGCTGGGTGCCGAAGGCGAACACGTCGCGGCGGCCCGAACGCCGCGTCGCCGCATGCAGGAAGGCCAGCAGCAGCCGGGCATAGCGCTCCATCGAGCCCGAGACATCGACCAGCACCAGCAGCGGCAGCGGCTGCCGGCGGCGCGACAGCCGCGGCAGCCGCAGCATCTCGCCGCCGGTGCGCGCGGCCTCGTGCAGCACGCCGGGCCAGTGCATGCGCGAATGCACGCCGCCGTCGCCGGCGGGCCGCAGCCGCCGCGACGGCAGCGTCGGCACCGGCAGCGAGATGTCGCGCGCGAGCCGTTCGACCAGCCGGTACTCGGCGGCGCCCAGCGCGTTGAAATCGGCATGGTGGACCCGCTGCCGGTCGCTGGCCGTCATCGCGGCATCGAAGTCGATCTCGCGCTCGGTCTGGGCCGGCTTGACCGGGTCGCGCGGCGCCGCCAGCGCCTCGCGCACCCGCGGCCGGCGTTTCGAAGGCTCGGCCTTGCCCTCGGCGCTGGGCAGCATCTGCGCCAGCAGCTTGTTGGCCAGTTCGGGATCGCGGAACCAGGCGTCGAAGAGCTCGCGGAACACCCCCCGGTCTTCCTCGCGGCTGATCATCACGGCCTCCATCGCGGCGGCGAAGTCGCTGCGGCTGTCGACGCCGACCAGCATCGCGGCCTCGGCCGCCAGCCCGATGCGCATCGCGTCGGTGCGCACGCCGGCACGCCGCAGCGCGCGGCCGAAGCCCGCAAGATTGCCCGCCAGCTTGCCGCGGCGCGCATCGCCGAGCTGCTGCACGCGCTCGGTCAAGACGCAGCCTCCTCCTCGGGCTTGAGCAGCTCGGAGGCCAGCTCGCGCGTCAGCGCAGCGACGTCGTCGCGCTGCTTGAACAGGATGCCGGCGGTGTCGACCACCACCTCGGGGTCGAGCTCGACCGTATCGAGCGCGATCAGGGCCTTGGCCCATTCGACGCTTTCGGCGATGCCCGGCGCACGCTGGAAAGCGCTCACGAAGGGCGCGGTGCGCAGCCGGCCGACGAAGGTGGCTACCTGCTCCGAAAGCACCGCCGCGGCCTGCGGCACCTGGGCGCGCACGATGGCGAGCTCGCGCTCCCGCTCCGGATAGTCGAGCCAGTGATAGAGGCAACGCCGCTTGACCGCATCGTTGAGCTCGCGCGTGCGGTTGCTCGTCAGCAGCGTGACCGGCGACACCAGCGCCCGCACCGTCCCCAGCTCGGGGATGCTGACCTGGTACTCGCCGAGGTACTCGAGCAGGAAAGCCTCGAAGGGTTCGTCGGCGCGGTCGACCTCGTCGATCAGCAGCACCGCACCGGGGGCCGGCGCCTGCAGCGCCTGCAGCAGCGGCCGGCGGATCAGGTAGCGCGGCTGGTAGACCTCGGACTCGATGTCGCTCGATGCGCCATGCGCTTCGGCGGCGCGCATGTGCAGCAGCTGCGCCGCGTAGTTCCACTCGTAGAGGGCTTCGCGCTGCTCCAGGCCGTCGTAGCACTGCAGGCGCAGCAACTCGCGCCCGAGCGCGGCCGACAGGGCCTTGGCCAGCTCGGTCTTGCCGACCCCGGGCTCGCCTTCGAGCAGCAGCGGCCGCTGCAGCTTGAGCGCCAGGAACACCGCGGTCGCGAGCCGCCGATCGGCGTAGTAGCCGACGCCTTGCAGCGCCTGCACGACCGCATCGATGGAGGGGAACGGTGATGAGGTCGTGGCAGGCGTGGTGTCGATCATCTCGATGAGCTTATCCGAGCGCCTTCGTCACGGCGCGCTGCGTCAGCACCGAGATCAGGTTGGCCCGATAGTCGGCCGAGGCATGCAGGTCGCTGTTGAGATTGGCGGCGTCGATCTTGACGCCGGCCGCCGACTCGGGCGTGAAGGCCTTGTTCAGCGCGTCCTCCAGGCCCTTGTGGCGGAACACGCCGTTGCCCGCGCCGGTGACCGCCACGCGCACGCCGCTCGGGTACTGCGCAAGGAACACACCGACCAGCGGGAAGTTCGACGCCTTCTGGCGCAGCTTCACATAGGCGGCCCGCTGCGGGATCGGGAAGCGGATCGCCTTGATCAGCTCGCCGTCTTCGAGCGCGGTGGTGAAGAGGCCCTGGAAGAAGTCGTCGGCCGCGATCTCGCGCTTGCTGGTGATGACCGTGGCGCCGGAGGCCAGCACCGCGCTGGGATAGCAGGCCGCCGGATCGTTGTTGGCGACCGAGCCGCCCAGCGTTCCCATGGCGCGCACCTGCCGGTCGCCGATGCCCGACGCCAGGTCGGCGAGCGCCGGATAGGCGGCCTTGATCTCGGCGTGGTTGGCGACGTCGAGGTGGCGCGACATGGCGCCGATCAGGAAGGCATCGCCGGCCTTGCTGATGCCGGTGAGCTCCTTGACAGCGCTGAGGTCGGCCAGTTGCTCGGGCGCGGAAAGCCGCAGTTTCATCGAAGCCAGCAAGGTCTGGCCGCCGGCCAGCGGCTTGGCGCCGGCTTCGGCGAGCTTGACCGCATCGGCCAGGCTGGTGGGACGTTCGAGGGTGAAGGCGTACATGGTGTGATTTCCTTCCGGATGTTCAGGGAGCGGGCCGGCCTTGGGTGCTGGCGGCCAGCGAGGGCTGCGGGGCCGCGGCGGGGCTGGCTTTCTGCATGGCCTCCCAGACGCGGTGCGGCGATGCCGGCATGTCGAAGTCCTTGACGCCCAGCGGTGCCAGCGCGTCGAGCACCGCATTGATCACGGCCGGCGGCGAGCCGATGGCCCCGGCCTCGCCGCAACCCTTGGTGCCCAGCGGGTTGTGGGTGCACGGCGTGCACACGGTGTCGAGCTTGAACTGCGGGAAGTCGGCAGCGCGGGGCATCGCGTAGTCCATGAAGCTGCCGGTGAGCAGCTGGCCGCTCTCGTCGTAGACGCAGTTCTCCATCAGCGCCTGGCCGATGCCCTGCACCAGGCCGCCATGCACCTGGCCCTCGACGATCATCGGATTGATGATGGTGCCGAAGTCGTCGACCGCGGTGAAGCGATCGACCCGCACTTCGCCGGTCTGCTTGTCGATCTCGACTTCGCAGATGTAGGTGCCGCCCGGGAAGGTGAAGTTGGTCGGGTCGTAGAAGGCGGTCTCGTTGAGGCCCGGTTCGAGCTTGTCGAGCGGGTAGTTGTGCGGCACGTAGGCTGTCAGCGCCACCTGGCCGAACGGGATCTTCTTGTCGGTGCCCTTGACCGTGAACTCGCCGTTGGCGAACTCGATGTCGGCGTCGCTCGCCTCCATCAGGTGGGCCGCGATCTTCTTGGCCTTGGCCTCGATCTTGTCGAGCGCCTTCATGATCGCCGCACCGCCGACCGAGATCGAGCGCGAGCCATAGGTGCCCATGCCGAAAGGCACGCGGCCGGTGTCGCCGTGCACCACGTCGACCGCCTCGACCGCGATGCCCAGGCGCGCCGCCACCACCTGCGCGAAGGTGGTCTCGTGGCCCTGGCCGTGGCTGTGCGAACCGGTGAAGACGGTCACGCTGCCGGTGGGATGGACGCGGATCTCGCCGCACTCGAACAGGCCGGCACGCGCGCCGAGCGCGCCCGCGATGTTCGACGGCGCGATGCCGCAGGCCTCGATGTAGCTCGAGTAGCCCATGCCGCGCAGCTGGCCCCGCGCCTCGCTGGCCGCCTTGCGCTGGGCGAAGCCGGCCACGTCGGCCAGCGCCTGCGACTTGGTCATGCAGGCGTGGAAGTCGCCGGTGTCGTACTGCAGCGCCACCGGGGTCTGGTAGGGGAAGGTGGTGATGAAGTTGCGCTTGCGGATCTCGTCCTGGCCCAGGTTCATCTCCCAGGCGCAGCGCGACACCAGGCGCTCGAGCAGGTAGGTGGCCTCGGGCCGGCCGGCACCGCGGTAGGCATCGACCGGCGCGGTGTTGGTGAACCAGGCATCGACCTCGACGTAGATCTGCGGCGTCGCATACTGGCCCGCCAGCAGGGTCGCATAGAGGATGGTCGGCACCGCGGTCGAGAAGGTCGACAGGTAGGCGCCCAGGTTGGCATTGGTGTGCACCCGCAGCGCCAGGAACTTGCCCTGCGCGTCCATCGCCATCTCGGCATGGCTCACGTGGTCGCGGCCGTGCGCGTCGGACAGGAAGCACTCGGAACGCTCGCCGGTCCACTTGATGCTGCGGTTGAGC
>NZ_JBFUCI010000097.1:0-17492 GCF_056405335.1 Variovorax sp. P1_H12_2 | reverse complement strand
TGCCGGCTGCGCTGAGCAGCTTCGCGCCCTGCGCGGCGGCCGCGGCCTGCGCCCCTTCCTTCATCTTCACGAAGAAGGGGTTGGTGTCGGTCTTGGTGATCAGCCCGATCACCGGCGGGTCCGCCGCGTTCGAGATGCCTGCGGCACAGAGGCCCGCGGTGATGGTGAAAGCGATCCGAAGCTGTGTCTTCAACATGAGGCGTCTCCGTGTGCGTCGAGCGGTCGGCGAGCCGACTGCGGATTTTCTTGAGGCCGGCGCCGCGATGCGGGGATGCATGGCGGCGTGAGAAGAATTGTGGGCATGCCGACTTAATAAATCAATTAGATTTATTAGGTACTTTCCCGGGGTCTGGGCGTCCTGTTCGTGYGGCATGCTCGCCTCCCCGGCCGGCTGCAATCCTGTGCTCGCCAGCCATGAATCGATTGGGAGAATGCGATGTTCCTCGTCTGYGGAGAAGCGTTGATGGATGTGTTCGCCAGCGGCGACACGCCCACGGGAATGGCGTTCGATGCGCGTGTCGGCGGCTCACCCTTCAACGTCGCGGTGGGACTGGCGCGTCTGGGGCAGCCCGTGGCCTTCTTCAGCGCGTTGTCGCGCGGCTTTCTCGGCGAGCGCCTGATGCGCGCGCTGCAGGAAGAAGGCGTCGCCACCGCTTCGGTGGCGCGGGTCGACGCCCCCACGACCTTGGGACTGGTGGGGCTCGATGCGCAAGGCGTTCCCTCGTACGCCTTCTACGGCGAAGGCGGCGCCGACCGGCAGCTCGGAGTCGACACACTCACTTCGCTGCCCGCGGACATTCGCGCCGTCCAGATCGGCTCGTACGCCGCGGTGGTCGAGCCCGTTGCCTCCACGCTGCGCGCGCTGGTGGCGCGCGAGCACGCGCGCACGCCGATCTGCTACGACCCCAACATCCGGCTCAACGTCGAGCCCGACCTGGCACGCTGGCGCGACATGCTGCAGTGGATGCTGCCGCGCACGCACCTGCTCAAGATCAGCGAGGAGGACCTCTCGCTGCTGTCGCCCGGCACAGGCCTGCAGCAGTTCGCCGACGATGCGATGGCACGCGGCGTGGGCCTCGTCGTGGTCACGCGCGGCGGCGACGGCGCGGTGGCCTGGACGCGGTCCGGCTCGGTGAGCGTGCCCGCGGTCGCGCTGCCGGTGGTGGACACCGTCGGTGCCGGCGACACCTTCCAGGCGGCGCTGTTGACCTGGCTGGCCGAACACGACAGCCTGTCGATCGGCGCCATCGCCACGTTGTCCGTCGCCCGCCTGCGCATGGCCCTGCAATTCGCCGTCGCCGCGGCAGCCATCACGTGTTCGCGCCGGGGTGCGGACCTGCCGCGGCGCAGCGAGCTCCAGCCCTGAGCGGACTGCAGCCCGTCAGCGCACCAGCAGCACCGGCACCGCGCAGCGCGCCAGCACCTTGGTGGCGACCGAGCCGAGCACCAGGTTCGCCAGGGCGCCCTGGCCATGCGACCCCATGACCAGCAGGTCGAACTTGCCCGACTCGGCGTACGACGCGATCTCCTCCGCCGGATGTCCCACCTTGTGTACGAACCTGGCTTCGATTCCCTCCGCCGCCAGGCGCGCACGCACGGGGTCGAGCACGACCCGGGCATCGTCGTCGTAGTAGCCATGGACGATGTCCGGTCCCGCGAACGCCGCCGCCCGGTGAGGGACCGGAAGGACCGCATGGAACACCGTGAAGTCATGGCCTGCGCCCCAGAACTCCTTGTGCGCGCCCAGGCAGGAGAGCATTCGCTTCGTGTAGTCGCTGCCGTCGACGGCAAGAAGAATCTTCATGGTGTTCTCCTGTCAAGAGTTCTGGAAGGGTTCGATGTTCGTCGAGGCGCCATCCGCATGGCTTGCGCCAGGTCAAGGGCGCAATGCGCCGTCAATCCGAAGCCGGTCACCGCGGTTACCGGGCCCGGGCGAGCCAGCGGTCAAGGAGCGACGCGACATCCAGTGGCTCTTCGGTGGCGACATCCAGCGTCATCGCCCGCTCCTCGCCATCCAGCGCCTCGTGGGTGGCCAACTGCCGCTCCAGCACCGCCAGGTTCGCCTCCGACGCATCGGTACCGCTGGCCCGGCGCGCCACCACCCGCTGGCGCAGCTGCGCTTCGGTGGCCTGGCAGTGAAGGATCGAGAAAGGCACGCGCAGTTCGACCGCCAGCGCCCGGAACGCCATCCGTTCGTCTCGCCGCAGGAAGGCCGCGTCGACGATCACCGGATAGCCGGCCTCCAGTGCCGTGCGCGCGCAGGCCGCCAGCCGCTCGAAGGTCCGTCGGGTGGCTTCGGGGGTGTAGATGTCCACCGCCTGCTCGGTCGATCGCTGCAGGGGTGCCAGGCCGAAGAGCCGCTTGCGCTCGACGTCGGAGCGGATCCGGATCGCGCCCGCGACCGCCAGCAGCTCCGCCGCGATCGTGGATTTCCCCGCGCCGGACAGCCCGTGCGTGATCATCAGGCGGGGCGCCGCAGCCGCGTCGCGCGCCGCAAGCGCCTCGGCGCAGGCGAGATAGTCGGGATCGACCGGCTGCGGGCTTGCGCCGACCGACCGCGCACGCAGGCAGGCCACCATCGCGCGCACCAGCGCCCGATACACCTCGTACACGCGCAAGACCTGCACGCCGGCATAGTCGCCGCTGTGCTGCAGATAGGCGTCGAGAAAGCGGTGCGCGAGGTCGCTGCGCCCGTGCGCCTTCAGGTCCATGGTGAGGAAGGCCGCGTCGCTCATCACATCGATCCAGCGCAGCGCAGGATCGAACTCGAGGCAGTCGAACGCGGTCAGTTCAGCCCCCATGAGCACCACATTGGCCAGATGAAGGTCGCCATGGCATTCGCGCACCGCGTCCTCTCGTTGTCGTCCGATCCATGCCGTGCGAAGCCCCGCGCTCCGCTCGGCCACCCAGGTCCGCAGGGCCTGCAGCCGATCGGCGCCGTATTCGGCCTGCAGGTTCGCCAGCGCGTCGGTCATCGGGCGCAGCACCTGCTCCGGCGCGCCGAACTCCGAGAAGAGCGGCGCGGGCTGCGCTTGCCCATGGAATGCCGCCAACTGCTGCGCGAAACGCACGAGATGCTCCGTCCTCAACCGCCCCGCCAGCAGCAGATTGCGCAGCAGCGCTTCCTCCGGAAAGCGCCGCATGCAGACGGCGAAGTCGATGGCGTCGTCGCCGCCCAGGTGTGGCGCCTCCGCCGAGCCGCACACCGGCACCACTTCGAGGTAGATCGAGGGCGCCAGTCGGCGGTTGAGCCGGAGTTCCTCCTCGCAGAAGTGCTTGCGCGCCGCCAGCGTGCCGAAGTCGACGAAGGACAGGCGAACCGGCTTCTTCAGCTTGTAGGCAAGTTGATCGGTCAGCAGCACCCAGGAGATATGGGTCTCGATCAGCGCGACCGCCTGCCCGGTTTCAGAGCGCAGGTGCTCACGCAGCGCCGTCACCAGCGTGCGATCCGCCCGTGGCATCGCCATCAACGGCGCCCGCCTCCGGCTGGCGTCAGCACCACTGGTGGACCGGGGGGCAACTTGAATCCGTAGAAGCGCTCGTTGAGGTGTGACGTGACTGCAATGATGTCCTCGTCGCTCCAGTTCAGCGAACCTGCGGCTTGCCAGCGCGCCACTTGCGCCTGGAGACTGTTCCAGTCGACGGCCAATCTCCGGTCCCGCCAATGCACCTGCGTCGTGTGGCAGGCGATGCAATGCGTCGCGTACAAGAGTTCTCCGCGCGATTGAGCACCCGCCGGGGTACCGAACAGGACCGCGCCGACCAGAACGCATGCCGCCAGTGGGTGGGTTGACATGGTGTCGCTCCTCGCTTTCAACAGGGCAGGACCGAGAATCGCACACGTGAGGGCTTGCAGCTTGACGCAGCGCAATCGGCACGCAACTCTCTGCTGAATCGCCGCCGATGCTGGCGGGCTTGCGCGCGATCAAGTTCTTGCATGCCCATCGGGCTTAAGGTCATGCTGTTCCCTGGCCGCTTCCGTCTTCGGCGGGATCGCCGATCGGCTCGACAGAAGGGTTCGCGGCTCATCCGTCGGAGAGCAACCATGACATCGAAGAGTCTTCTCGCCGTGTGGATCCTCGTCTTGAGCGCGTCGGCATACGCGACGGACAACACCCCACCCGATCCATTGAATCCGTCACCGACGCCCTCCCAGAAAGCCAGGGACGCCGCGGCCAAGGCAGCTCACGAGGCACAGATCGCCGCGCAAAACGCGGCCGATGCGGCCAAGGCGGCAACCGAGCAGGGCAAGATGGACGCCGGAAAGATCTCCAAGGCCATCGCGGAAGGCATCCGGCGCGCAGCGCAGAAGGCCGCCGAGTCGGCGAACCGCTTCCAGGAGAAGGCCACCGCTTCAGCCGGGAAGGCCCTCGACGCCGCCGAGAAAGCCGTGCGCGAGGCGGAGGAAGAAAGCAGGAAGGCATCGGCGGCGACCAAGGAAGCACTCGACCTGGCCGAAGAAGCGGCGAGAAAGGTGATGGCGTCAAGCAAGGAGGAAGCAGAAAAGGCCGCGCAGTCGACGCGCGACGCATTGCAGAAAGCCGAGGAGGCCACGCGTGCCGCCGCGCTGTCCGCGAGGGATGCCGCGCGGGAGACGGTGGAGGCCGCCAAAGGGTCCAGGTCCACCCCTGCGCAGCCCGCGGGCAAATGACCCGAACGAAGGACCGTGCTTGCAGTCGACTCAATGCGACATCAGCACCGGCAGCGTCATGGATTGGAGGATCGATCGCGTGGCACCGCCCCATACCCATTCGCGCGCGCGACTGTGGCCGTAGCACCCCATCACGAGCAAGTCGGCGCTCATGTCCGCGGCCGTCGACAGAAGCTTCTCGCCGGCATCACCCCCTTCCGGGCCGCCCGGCCGCACGGAGACGCTCACGCCCTGCCGCCTCAGATAGTCCTGCAGGCTCTGCAAGGATGCGCCCGCCGCTTCGCCGTAGCTGACCGCATGCACCGACTCCGCCTGCCTCATCCAGGGCAGCGCCGCCGACACCGCGCGCGCGGCCTCGCGCGATTCCTTCCAGGCCACCAGCACGGTGCGCCCGATGGGGGCGATCGGCCCCGTGTAAGGCAGCACCAACGCGGGCCGGCCGCTCTCGACGAGCACGCTCGGCAGGAAGTCGGCCGGCAGTTCGGCGGCGGCGGGGTCGTCAGCGTCGCGCTGGCCCAGGATCAACAGGTCGGCATACAGGGCGCGCCGGGCGAAGCCCCAGGGCGCATCGCTCATCGGCTCGGCCCAGCGCAGGCGCGGCGAGCCGCCCCCGGCTGCCATGAAAGCCGCATAGGCCTTGTCCCGGCATTCCTGGTCGAGCTCCAGCATGATCGCCACGGCTTCTGCCGCTCCTTCCACCGCATAGGGAAAGCGCATGAGCGCTGACAGCGTGCATGGCAAGCCCGTGACTTCGGCATCGAAGGCCTCGGCCAGTTGCCGGGCGACCTTGACGCGCTCCGCGGTGCGAGCTGAACCGTCCAGGTGAAGCAGGATCGTCTTCGGTGCTTGCATGGGAACTCCTTCGAAATCCAAGTGTGGGATGCAGGCAACTTAGCGCAATCGGCACCGCCTCGCCTTGCGCGGCGTCAAATCACGACGCCTATCCCGCCTGAACTACCGGCGAAGCGCGCGGTCTGAGGCGCGGACGACCGCTTGATCCAGCGCAAGCCCGGCCGCGCTGTTGTTCCTAAAGTAGGCCTATGGGCGCCACGCGCGCGAATCCGGGCGCGGCGACAGCTTCCGCTTCGACCGACCAAGGAAAGGACCCCCTCATGAAATCCGATGCAATGCTGCGAAGCGACATCGTCGCCGAGCTGAACTTCGACCCCGCCATCACGACCGCCGCCACCGACATCGGCATCATCGTCAAGGACGGCGTGGTCACCCTGACCGGCCATCCCGCCAGTCACGCCGAGAAGCACGCCATCGAGCGCGCGGCGCAGCGCGTCAGGGGCGTGAAGGCGCTCGCCATCGAAATGTCGGTCAAGCTTGCGCCCAACTTCGAGCGCACCGACGCCGACATCGCCCTGGCGGCGGAGCGTGCGCTCGAATGGAACGTGCTCGTGCCCGACGAGGCGATCCGTCCGATGGTGGAAAACGGCTGGCTCACGCTCAGCGGTCGGGTCGAATGGGAATACCAGCGCAGGGCCGCCGAAGTCGCCGTGCGCGACCTGCTGGGTGTCAAGGGCGTCACCGACCTGGTCGAGGTGAAGGCAAGGTTCTCGCCGGTCGATATCGAGAAGAAGATCAAGGAGGCCCTGCACCGGCAAGCCGACCGTGATTCAGAGCACATCGAGGTCATCGTCAACGGCGGCCAGGTCACCCTGCGAGGCAGGGTCCGGTCCTGGGCCGAGCGCAAGGCCGCGCAGGGTGCCGCCTGGTCGGCGCCGGGCGTCGCGAGCGTGGTGAACAACCTCCTTGTCGAACCCTGACCATGCGAGTCGCACGGGTCGCTCCCTGCCTCTTCGGATTCTCCGGAGCCCCACATGAGATCGAATGACGGACGGGGGCTGGCAACGATGCAGGCGATGGTCCTTCAGGCCGCCGGCCACCCGCTGCGGATGGAGCAACGCCCGCTCCCGGAGCCTGCCGCCGGTGAGCTGCGTCTTCGGGTGCTGGCCTGCGCGGTCTGCCGCACCGACCTGCACGTGGTCGATGGCGACCTGCCGCTGCCCCTGCTGCCCATCGTGCCGGGCCACGAGATCGTCGGCGAAGTGGAGGCGCTCGGCGCGGGCGTCCGGGGGCATCGCATCGGCGACCGGGTCGGCGTGCCGTGGCTTGGCCACAGCTGCGGGCACTGCGCCTATTGTGCCGCCGGCCGGGAGAACCTTTGCGACACGCCGCGCTTTACCGGCTATCACCGCGACGGCGGTTTCGCAAGCCACGTCGTCGCCGAGGCCGAATTCTGTCTGCCGCTAGGCGGCCTGAACCAGGAGCCGGCCCGGATCGCGCCCTTGCTTTGCGCCGGCCTGATCGGGTGGCGCAGCCTGAAGGCGGCAGGCAATGACGCGCGGCACCTGGGGATCTACGGATTCGGAGCCGCCGCGCACCTGATCGCCCAGGTGGCTGCCGCGCAGGGCCGGCAGGTCTACGCATTCACGCGCCCTGGCGACACATCAGGCCAGGCCTTCGCGAGAACCCTCGGCGCCGCCTGGGCCGGAGGCTCGGACGAAATGCCGGCCCCGCCGCTGGACGCCGCGATCATCTTCGCTCCCGCCGGCGAGTTGGTGCCGCTGGCCTTGCAAGCCGTGCGCAAAGGCGGGCGCGTGGTCTGCGGCGGTATTCACATGAGCGACATTCCCTCGTTCCCGTACCGCTTGCTGTGGGAGGAACGACGGCTCGTGTCGGTGGCCAATCTGACACGCAGCGATGCGCGTGAGTTTCTCGCGCTGGTGCAGTCGCATCCGCCGCAGGTCCACGTCACGACCTACCCGCTGGCGCAGGCCAACGAGGCAATGGCTGACCTGCGGGCCGGCCGCGTGCAGGGTGCCGCGGTGCTGCTCCCCCCAGCGTGACGAATACGACCGCGATCACCGCGATTTGACGGCCGTCAAACCGGGGCAGTCCGAGGGCGGCGAAGATCACCAAGCCCCATCCAACGAACACCTCCCATGACCCCTCTCACTGAATCGGACCGCAAGGCTCTGACCCTGCAACTCGACGGCCTGAAGCGCCGCGTGCTCGACGAGCTTCACAGTGCCTCAGGGCATGCCGGGTCCGGCACGCCCGCCACCGACCATGAGGTCCACAGCCATGCCGACGACGCCGAGGCCGAGCGACTGGACGACGTGCATTTCGCCGAGATCGAGGTCGATCGTGCGAGGCTGCATGACATCGAGCTGGCGCAGCAGCGCATGGTCGACGGCCTCTACGGCATCTGCGCCGACTGCGGCGAGGGGATTCCGCGCGAGCGACTCCTGGCCCAGCCCACGGCCATCCGTTGCGCCGCTTGCCAGACCGAGGCTGAAAGCCGGCATCGCCGCTGAGGGCGCCCGCCCCGACGGCGTGACGTTGCGACACAGCCGGAACTGGGAATAACATGCACCGGTGACCACCCCCACCCACCTCGCGGTCCTCGACGACGAAGCGGACATCACGCAGCTGCTCGCCAGCTACCTCGGGGCCCAAGGCTTTCGCGTCAGCCAGGTTCATTCCGGCGCCGCGCTCATGGCGCTGATGTCGCGCGATGCGCCGGCGCTCGTCCTGCTCGACCTGGGCTTGCCCGGCGAAGATGGCTTCGCGATCGCGCGCCAACTGCGCGAGCACTGGCGGTGCGGGTTGGTGATCGTCACGGGTCGCGGCGACCCGGTGGACAAGGTGGTCGGCCTCGAGGTCGGGGCCGACGACTATGTGACCAAGCCTTTCGATCTGCGCGAACTGGTCGCGCGCATCAGGGCCGTGCTGCGCCGCCTGGCACCTGCGGGGCAGCTCGCACCGGTAAACGCCAACGCCGAGGCCGCAACGCGGCTGCGCTTCGCGCAATGGGAGCTCGACACGGCCGCCCGGCGCCTGCTGGATTCGAGCCGGCAGGAAGTGGCCCTGACCTCAGGAGAATTCGACCTGCTGAACACGCTGGCCACGCATCCGGGCCGGGTGCTGTCGCGGGACTTCCTGCTCGAACACACACGAGGCCGAGACGGTGGCCCCTTCGACCGAACCATCGATGTCCAGATCGGGCGATTGCGCCGAAAGATCGAGGCCGACCCCGACCATCCCCAGATCATCAAATCGGTCCGTGGCGCTGGCTACATCCTGGTTCCCAAGGTCGAGGCGGGCTGACCGTGGGCGTATCCGCTGTTCCGGGGTTCGACGACGAAGCCGTGTTTCGCTCGCTTTTCATGGCCTACCCGGACGCGCTCCTCCTGGTGGATCGGCAAGGACTGATCGGTCTTGCGAATCCCGCCGCGCTGGAGCTTCTGGGCTACGCAAAGGAAGAACTAGTGGGGCTGTGCGTGGACGAACTGGTCCCGGATGCCATCCGGCCGCGCCATTCGACCTATCGCAACGCCTATGCCGACCATCCCCGCGCACGCCCGATGGGCATGCAGATGGACCTGGTGGCCAAGCGGCGCGACGGCAGCGAAGTGATGGTCGAGATCGCACTGAGTCCGCTGCAGAATCACGGCCTGCCCTACGTGGTCGCCGCGATCCGCGCGGTGGGCGCGTATCCCCGCGTGAAGCAGGCCCTGCAGCGTGCCCGCTACGCCGAATACCTCGCGCAGTTCGGGCGCCATGCAGTGGATGCCCGCGACTCGAAGGCACTCCTGCCGCTCGTGCCGGAAATCGCGGCGGAAGCCTTGCAAGTCGAGATGGCCAAGATCCTGCTGCTGGAGCCGAGCGGCCTTGCGTTCCGCATCGTCGCCGGCGTGGGCCTTCTGCCAGAGGAAACGATCGGCCATCGGATCCCGAACGAGCCCGGTTCCCCGTCCGGCTACGTGGTGGCTCGGGGCCAGCCGGTGCTGATCGGCGACTATGCGCAGGAGGCGCGCTTTGCGATTCCGTCCCACTACCTCAAGGCCGGCATGGTCTGCGAACTCTCCGTGCCGCTGGCGGACCGGGGCCGCGCCATCGGAACGCTGGCGGTTCGTTCGCGCACCCCGCAACGCTTCGGCGATGACGAGGTGCGCTTCCTGGAGTCCCTGTCGAGCATGCTTGCCACCGTGCTGCAGCGCGAGAGCAGCGAGGAAGCGCTCAACCATGCCCAGCGGCTCGAGAGCGTCGGCCAATTGACGGGCGGCGTCGCGCACGATTTCAACAACCTGCTGACCGTGATCTCGGGCAACCTGCAGGTGCTCGCAGAGGCCCCCGCGTACGCCGCCGATCCCTTCGTGCAGCAACTCGTCGGCGCTGCCGCGCGCGCCACCCGCCGCGGCGCCGAACTGACGAGTAAGCTGCTTGCATTCTCGCGACGCCAGGTCCTTCAACCTGCGATCGTCGACATCGCCGCGCTGCTGCGGTCGCTGACCGACATGCTGAGGCGCACGCTCGACCAGCGCATCGTCATCACGCTCGACACCGAAGATGCACTCTGCATGGCGGATCCGGTCCAGCTCGAATCTGCGCTGCTGAACGTGGCCATCAATGCACGCGACGCGATGCCGCAGGGGGGCACGCTGTCGTTCACCTGCGGCACGGTGCCTGCATTGCCGGATGAACTGAATGCTCCACAGGACCGATCCGCCGAGGAAGGCTACGTGTCGATTGCCATTTCGGACACCGGCGAAGGCATGTCCGAGAGCGTCAAGCTGCGCGCTTTCGAGCCCTTCTTCACCACCAAGGACAGCGGCCGCGGCACCGGCCTCGGCCTGTCCACCGTCTACGGCTTCGCCAAGCAGTCGCGTGGTGCCGTCAGCCTGGCGAGTGCCACCGGCGCGGGGACGACCGTCACGATCTTCCTGCCGCGCGTCGAGGGAGGCCGGGCGACCGACGAGAAGCTCGGGACCGCGACGAGTGAAGTGCCCCCGGGACTGCGCGTCCTGTTGGTGGAGGACGATGCGGAGGTTCGCGGCGTGGTCCAGAAGTTCCTGGCCTCGATGGCCTGCGAGGTCACCGCCTGCGCCGACGGCGAGGAAGCCTTGCGCGTGCTTGCATCGGATCCGTCCATCGGCCTGTTGCTCACCGACATCCTGCTCGGCGCGGGCCTGCGGGGCACCCAGCTGGCGGATGCCGCACACGCGCTGTGGCCCGGCCTTCCGGTGCTGCTGATGTCCGGCTACTCCGGAGAGCTGCTCGGCGAGTTCCACGTCCGGGACCTGCTGCGCAAACCCTTCACGCAAGCGGACCTCGAGCAGGCCATTGCGCGGGTGCTCGACGGCGCTCAGTGAAGAGCGCCGGCCATCGGCACGGCCGTGCGCTGGATGAAGGCCGTGAGTGCCTCCACCTGCGGAATGTGGATGTCGCGCCGGCCCTTCTCGGTGAACCGGATCACGTCCCCCCGCGCCAGCCGTGACAGCGCCCGGCTCACGGTCTCCAGCGTCATCCCGAGGTAGTTGCCGATTTCGGCACGCGTCATGCGCAGCGTGATCTGGTCAGTGCGCAGGCCCCGCTGCGCCAGCGCATCGGCCCAGTAGCGAAGGAAGCCCGCGACGCGCGCATCGGCGGGCAGCGTGCACAAGGACAGCATCGAATCGTGATCGCGGGTGAGTTCACGGCTCATGGCCTCGTGCAGCGCGGTCAGCAGCGCCGGTGCGCGCACGGCCGCCTGGATCAGCGTCTCGTATCGGATGGCCCAGATCTCCCCGGTGTCCATCGCCACCGCGTCGCACGCGTAGTGGGCCGTCGCAATGCCGTCGAGGCCGAGCCAGTCGCCCCTGAAGTACAGACCGACCACCTGTTCGCGCCCTTCCCCGGACAGGTTGACCATCTTGAAGTAGCCGGAATTCACGACATAGAGGCACCCGAACTCCTGGCCCACCTGGTACACCGTGTCGCCGGCACGGACGATGCGCCGGTGGATCGGAAAACTGTCCTGGAGCAGTTGCAGCGTGTCGGCGATGCGCCGAACGACAGACCCTGTGCACTTCGGAAAGCTCGCTTCAGTCATCACCGGCTCCTTGCAGATCGATGGGCAAAGCTTAGGAAGCGTGTGCAACAGAAGCGCCAATGCCATGGTGTCCTCGGTAACAGCAGGTGAATGCTTTGTGTCCGAACGGTATCGGCAAGGCGCGCAGCGAGATGTTGATGGCCGTCAATGCCGCAACGGGCAAACGTCATACCGTCACCGTTGTGAAAGACATTCACTCCTTTCCCTCCCGCAGCTTGTCGATCGATGAGCCGCTGCTCGCAGGAAGAATCGCGGCCCTCTTCGCCGCCGCCCGGCGCCTGCGAGCGGATGCGCATTCGGGGGCGGTCGGCAAGACCTTGCGCGGCAAGAACCTGGCATTGCTTCAGACCGTGCCCCCGGGACGCGAGACTTCGCCCCTTCATCGCGCCGCCCAGGATCTCGGCGTCCGGGTCGCCGAGGTGCGTTTCGAGACCGGCGGGCCGACCCAGCCCGACATCGGCACTCTCGCCCGCCTCCTGGGGCGCATGTATGACGCCATCGACTGCGGAGCGCTGCCACCGCCCACGGTGCAAAGGATCGAACTGGAGGCCGGCGTTCCCGTCTATGCCGGACTGGGCCTGGACGATCACCCTGCCAGGGTGCTGGCCGATCTCATGACACTTTGCGAGCATGGCTCGCCGCCGGTGCCACCGGGGACCATCCTGTTCCTCGGAGACTCGCAGACGGGGCGCAGCCGCGCCTTCCTGTCGGCCGCGCGGGAGATGGGCTTTGCGCTGCACGTGGCCGAGCCCGGGGGTTCGGCGTCGAACGAGGCGACTTTCGTGGTCGACGCCATGCACTCCCCGCATTGGTCGCTGCATGGGTCAGGCCACCCGATCGACGAGGCCCGGCGATCGGAAAACCATCGTTGCGTGATGCAAATCGTGCTGCTCGACACCATGGCCCAGGCCTGACCCGCGCTCAGGGCGGAGCCGCAACGACGCGCAACACCTTGCCGCTGCGTCCGGCGCGGCCGGGCTCGCCGCTGCGGCAATGGACGTGCACGTCCACGGCACCCTGGGATTCGAGGAATTCGCCAAGCACCCGCTGCGCCCGCTGCAGCGCGAGTTCGGCCTCCCTGCCGCGCAGGCCGGTGCGCAGCAGCAACTCGCAGGGGCCCTCCTGCACCAGCTGAAAGTCGAACAGGCCGGCATCCTCTTCGAGCTTCGTGCTCAGTGCCAGGGGAAGCACACTGACCGAACCCGACCCGGCGCGGCCCAGATGCAGCGTGTCCTCGCTGCGGCCCTGGACTTCGATGACGGGCAGGCAGGAGCCGCATCTGCATGCCCGTGCCTGCACGGTGACGCGGTCGCCCAGGTCGTAGCGGATCAAGGGCTGCACATGGTTCGCCAGGTTGGTGAGCAGCGTCGTCGCACCCGCCTCGCCGGGCGCGGCAGCGCGGCCCTGCGCGTCCACCGGCTCGAGGATCACCCAGTCGCTGTTGAGATGCAGGCGGCCGTGTTCGCACTCGGACGCCAGCGACAGGAACTCCGAGGCGCCGTAGCTGTTGACCACGGGGCAGTCGAAAGCCCGCTGCACGAATTCGCGCTTGGCCGCCGACAGGTCTTCACCGCCGGTCCAGACTTCGTGCGGTGACTGTCGCAGCCGTCCGTCCATGCGTGCTTCGGCCAGCAGCACCGCGGCGCTCGGATAGGTCGCGATCACCGTCGGGGCAAAGGCGTTCAGTTCCGCCACCATGCCCTTGGCGGGCTGCAGGAACGAGATGCCGCGCAGGCGGCTCGACAACGCCGGGTTGAGCCGCCGCAGGCGCTCGATCGAGACCGTGCTGGCGAAGTGCCCGCCGGTCGCACCGACGAAGGCGATGCGCTCGCCCAGGCCCCAGGGGTCCAGCAGCCGCTGCATCGGACGCAGCACGGGCCGCCGCAGGGCCTCCAGTGCATCGTAGACCGCCATCGCCTTCGCATCCTGCACGAAGATGCCGGGCTCGCCGCTGCTGCCCGAGCTCTCCCACACCGTGTAGCGTCCGAGGAAGGGCTCGGCGATGCGCCGGCGATCAGCCACGAAGCGGCGCAGTCCGTCCAGCCGAAGACGGGCGTCCGTCACCCATTCATCGAAATGCAGCATCAGCTCGGTCTTGTGCGCGACCGGCAGATCCTCCAGGCGCAGGCTGCCGAGGTCGCGGCCCTTGAGCAGGCGCCGGTACAGCGGCGAACGCAGCGTCGCCGCTGCAAGCAGTTCACCGAGGCGTCGTGCCCGCCGGGCTTTCATTGCGTCGGCAGGCGCGTGCGAGACCAGCGCGACGTCGGCCGCCACGGTGCCGGACAACCAGAGATCGAGCGGGGGCGATGGGACCGTGTTCATGACATCCTTGCGGGACGCAGCAGCGCCGCCAGGTCCACGCCCATGGCACGGGTCAGCGCGACGGTTCCGTCGAGATCAAGCCCCGTGTCGGCGCACGGATGCTGGCAGCTGCCGATGCCGGCTGTGCCGCCGAGGAATTGAATGCGCAATCGTCTCTCCTTGGGGATCGGAGCCTGGCAGTCGGCGGGCATCTCGACCTGACGGTCATCAAGGACGCGCGGCTTCGCGCCTTGCAGGGTGTTTCCTGCGCCGAAGGCCGGTCGGATCCGACCCTCCTGTGTACGCCTGCGGACACGGTCGCGCAACTGATTTCCGAGGGGCGGCTGCGCCTGCTGGCCGACGGGCTATCGAACAAGGAACTGAGCCGCAACCTGTTCATCAGCGCGCACCTTCCCCAAAGGGCAGTAGACGGCGAGCTCGGGCGCGCTCAAAGTACTTGGGGACCGATGAGCATCAGCACCCTGCCTATGCAGCGGTCGTCGATGAGGACCAAAGCCTTTACCCATCACTCGCGTCAGCCTCGCGGCAGGAGACGGCGCGATGGACTCGGTCGAGGATCTGCAAAGCGGACTTCAAAAGGGCCTCTCAGGCAGGCTCCCTGGGTCCCAACCCGTTCTGGAGAATTTGAATGAACCTCAACCTGAAAAGAACCGGTCATCGGCTGGGCTATGCCTTGCTGGCGGCCTCGACACTGCTGGCATCCCATCGCATTGCACTGGCCCAAGAGACATCGGCGCCGGTCGCAGCACCCGCGAAGGCGTTCAAGGACGAGCGCGCCCTCCGTCTGCTCAAGGCCATGAGTGACACGCTGGCCGGGGCGAAAACCCTTGGATTCAAGGTCCGCGGCATCGTCCCGATGCCCTCTCCGACCGGGCAGTACGTCAGCCTGTTCGCTTCTTCGCGCGTGGTGATGCAGCGGCCCGACAAGCTGTTCGTGGCGGCGCGCGGAGACCTGTTCCCGAGCGACATCGTCTACGACGGCAAGACGGTGACCGCCATCGGCGTGGACCGCAAGTTCTATGCGCAACGCGAGGCAGCGGGCGGCGCCATCGAATCGCTCATGAAGAGCGAGCTGCCGGGGTCCGACGCCACGACGCCGTTTCTGGATCTTCTCGTTCCGGACCCCTATGCGTTCTTGACGAAGGATCTTTCCAGCGCGATCTGGGTCGGTCAGTCGACCGTCGGCGGCGTCAAGACGGATCACCTGGCGTTCACTGCCGAGGGACTGGACTGGGAAATATGGATCGGCGCCATCGACAAGCTGCCGCGCCTGATGGTCATTTCCTACCGCAGCGGCGATCGTCAACCGACGTTCACCGTGGAGTTCTCTGACTGGAAGCTCGGCGCACCCGTGGCGTCGCAGACCTTCAACGCGTCCATCCCCAAGGGTTCGGTGAAGCTCGAGTTCAAGCAGATCGAACAAGTCAAGTGATCACGCAAAGGACCATGTGATGAAGCAAATCAAGACACTCGCCATCAGCGTCGCGATCGTGACCGGCACGCTCGCTCCCTTGTCTGCTGCGAATGCATGGGTCGCCGCTGCGGGCGGCTGGCGCGGCGGCGCTGTTGCGGTCGGTGGCGTGCACCGTCCCTACTATCACCCCTACTACCGTCCCCCCGGCTGCTACGGCTGCGGTGCTGCCGCCGGTGCGGTCGCCGGCATGGCGGTGGGCGCCGCGATCGCGACCGCGGCGCGCCCCGCCACGGTCGTGGTCCAACAGCCAGCGGCCATCGTCGTCCAGCAGCCCGCCTATGGGGTCCACCCCAACTTGCCGATCGGCACTCAGATGGCCAACGTGCCCGGTGGGGCGAAGGACATGGTCGTGAACGGCACCCACTACTACCAGGCCGGTCCGAATTGGTACAAGCCCTATTTCGGGTCCAGCGGCGTCTACTACGAAGTCGTGCCTGCACCTTAGGGCCGGCCCGACCTGGCAGTGCGGGTTCGGGCGCCGCGTCAAGTCGTCCGTCGTCGAAGAACTATTTCTTGGCCAGTGCCGCGGGATCCACGGAGAGAGYCAGCGCCTCGGCGTACACGGCATGGATCTGGTCGCCCACCCTGATCAGCCTCATTTGGCCGGGGTCGCGTACCTTCAGATCGACGACTTGCTTCTGTCCGCGCAGCGTGACCGTCTTTGCCCGGGCATTGACGGCGATCACGTCGGCGGTGACTTCGACCTGCTGCGCGACCGTTCCTGCCGGCCAATCGCCTGCCGCGGCTCGCGCGGCGTCCTCGGTCCGGACGCTGCTGAGAAGTTCCTTGCCGTCCTTCCTGAGTGTGAGCGACAGCGCGTCCAGATAACGCACCGTGACGCGGTCTCCGACCTTGACTTGCGCGAGGTTGCGTACATCGGGACCGGCCGTCAGGGGGAGCACCCTGCCCTTGCGGCCCTTGAGCACAACCCGACGCTGCATCAGATCGACTGCCTCGACAGTGCCGGTGATCTTCGTGGCGCGGGCGAGCGTCGCCTTGCCTGACATCGGTTCCGCCATCGCCACGGTAAGGGCGACTTGCTTCTGCTGTGCGGGAGCAGGCATCGAGAGTGCGCTCAGCAGCCAGGCGATGAGGAGATTCCGTTGATGGTTCAAGCTGAAGTTCAGTGTGAGAATCGGCGGTGAAAACGGCAACAGCCCAGACCGTTCATCAACGAAAGATCGCGTCGAAATGAAATCCTGGATCGGCTCCGGCAAGTGGCGTCACAGAACCCTCGACCAGGCCGCGCAACTCGGCATCAGCAGCTGCTGCCAAGCTCGGTCTTGCTCTTGCGCAGCGGCTTGATGTCGCGGGCCATCAGCGGCGCGACCACCCGGCGGGTGAACGTGCGCATGTCGGCGTCGGTGTCGTCGCCGTTCCATGAGACCTCGAAGGACAGCTCGCCGCGCGGCAGACTCCAGCGTTCGATCTTGATGTGGTCTGCCTCGATGCGCAGGACCTGGCTGCTACAGCCGAAAGGCTTTGCCGCGAACCGGACCGGCAGCACGTTCGCGAGCGAGCCGCCGGCATCGCAACTGCGCGAATAGCTCTTCTGCGGCAGGCCTTCGGCCGTGAAGCCGATGTCGATCTCGGTCTTGTGCTTCGTGTACGGCTCGAACGGGCAGCGCCAGGCGGCGAGCGGGCCGCTGGCCGGGAACGGTACGTCGCTTCGCAGCTTGTACATGGCCTCGGTCCGCGGTCCGAAGCTGCGTTCCCGCGCGATGGCGCGGGTGCCCGGCGGCAGGTCGGTCGGCTGCACCACCGAGAAGTAGCGCACCGTGAACGCCTTCCGCTTGCCGTGCGAGAGATCGAGCAAGGCCACGACCTCCTCCATGCTTCGCGGACCGCCTTCCGATGGGTCCCAGCGGACCGCGAACTCGGCACCGTCGGCGGCGAGGGCCGCATGTGCCAGCAGCGGCCATGCCGCCGCGGCGACCAGTGTCCGGGCGAAGCTTGCAGACGTCGCCGCCATTCAGTGCTTCTTTCCCTTGTGCTTCTTCGGCTTGTCCGCCACGGGCCCGCCGCCGACGTCGTTGAGCACCAGCTTGCTCGGATCGAGCTGGCGCTTCTGCAGGTCATGGAGAAGGCCGGCGTCGCTGAGGTCGATCTTGTGCGAGGACGCCCAGTCGCGACGCGCAGTGTCCTCGAGGCGCTGCACCGTC
>NZ_JBFUCI010000096.1:0-17517 GCF_056405335.1 Variovorax sp. P1_H12_2 | reverse complement strand
AAGAAGGGGTATCCTTTTAGCTCCAGAACGGCAAAACACTGGATGAATGCACAGATGTCAGCGACGTTCATGGGGTAGCGCTACTCTCCGGACCAACGGCCAATCCATTGCACAATTCCCCATCGAAATCACTGCCACAAGGAGCAATTTCTAATGCCGATGCAGACGCTGCAAGACGGGGATGATTCGTTCGAGGTCTCGGTGCACGAAGCCGCCTCAGGTTCTCCGGTGGTTCTTTTCGCGGTGGGATCGGGTGGTCAGCCAGAACGTCTCTCCACGCTTCTGGACGCACTGGCTGAGTCTGGTTGCATGGTCGTTGCACCACATTTCGAGCGGCTTGCCTCGACTACCCCAAGAGAGGAAGAGCTAACTCTCCGGGCAAGACGCCTCTCCCTCGCACTCGACGCATTCGTTGAGCCCTCCGCAAAAGCGATAGGCGTGGGGCATTCGATTGGTGCGGCCACCCTCCTCGCCATGGCGGGAGCTCAAATGTGGTTAGGGCCGGGTCGGCGCGTCAGCGTCGCACCGGACAGCCGCCTGGTTCGTCTAGCCCTCTTGGCGCCACCAACCGGATTCTTCCAGGCTCTGGCAGCGCTTGATGCGGTGCGAATTCCAGTTTTGGCGTGGGTGGGTTCGGTGGATAGCATTACCCCTCCAGCGCAAACCGAATGGCTGGCGCGTGCCATGCGCGATTGGAACACTGTGGATGTCCGCGTGACAAAAGGAGCCGGCCATTTCTCGTTTATGGACATTCCCCCGCCGCACGCAACGGAGCCACTGCTCAACAAGCACGCGTTTCTCCAAGAGTATTCGAGCGAGATCTGCAAGTTCGTGGTTGGCTAGGGTCTTACGAGTCGTTCGACTGGATCACATCCGCATAGGTCACAGGGGCCGTGACTACCGCCTGCTGCAACAGCCGATAGAACGGCATGCCGCGTGAGCCCGAGGTTTGGCGGTTGAAGCGGAAGACGAATTCATCGAGGTAGGCGTCCAAGTGTTCGGGCTGCACCGAGCCGTGGTGTGTCCCCAGAATCCAGCGCTTGACCAAGGCTGCCACACGGTGGACACCAGCCATCGAGACGTGTGCAGGCACATCCGAGCCGAGCATTACCGTGCGCTGATGGTCGTAGCCCAAATCCTTCAACGGCGTGTAGGCGCCCGCACCATCGGTGCGCACCTGGGCGCCGGGCTCGATGCTCTCCTGAATGAACGGGATCAGGTACTGCGCCGACGCCTTGGGAATGCGCCGCAGCCGGATGCGGCCGAACCCCTTGGGCTCCAGCAGTTCGACGGCCACTGCGACCAGCAACTTCGAGGTACTGCGCTTGCGCCCAGTCTTGATGGGTGGATCTTCGCGGTCGGTCAGCGCCATATAGGTCTCATCGACCTCGACCACGCCCTTGAGCCGATCCCGACCGGGGCGAACCATCGCGCGCCGGAACCGATGCAGCATCGTCCAGGCCGTTTGGTAGCTGCCCAGGCCGAGCACGCGCTGTAGGCCCAAAGCGCTGACGCCTTGCTTCTGGTTGGTCAGATACCAGGCTGCAGCCAGCCATACACGCAGCGGCGTGCGGGTCTTGTCGAAGATCGTGCCGGCAGTCACCGTCGTCTGGTGCTGGCAGGCACGGCACATCAGGCGGGTGCGGCTGGCGCGGTATGCCTCGCCAATGCTGCCGCACTTCGGGCAGACGAACCCATCACCCCAGCGCAGCCGTTCCAGATAGGCGAGGCAGTCGTCCTCGGTGGAAAACCAGTCGAGGAATTCATTCCAGGTCTGGGGGTAGTCCTTACCCGCTGTCGGCGCTAATATCTGTACATCCATCCAGTATTTTTGCAGTTGCTGGAGCTAAGAGGATACCCCTTATAAAAAGGCAGTCATTCGATCCATCATGGGCCTTCCTTCCCTCGACTCTTTTTCCTCTTCCGCGCGCCACAAGATGTGGCGCGGGGATGAGCTGGGCGTGGCCGACGCGCAGGTCGTCGGCACCGGCCATGCCACGCTCGATGCGCAACTGCCCGGGGGCGGCTGGCCGGTCGGGGCGATGACCGAACTGCTGCAGTCTTCTCCCGAGGCGCATTCGTGGCAGCTGCTGCTGCCTGCGCTCGCACAAGCCGTGCAGGGAGGCACCGGCCCGGTGGTGCTGATCGGTGCGCCCCACGAGCCTTTCGGGCCCTCGCTGGCGGCGGGCGGCCTGCCGGTCGAGTCGCTGTTGTGGATCCGCAGCGAGGCGTCGGCCGCGCGGCTCTGGGCCTGCGAACAGGCGCTGCGCTGCGCCGACGTTGCTGCCGTGCTGGCATGGCTGCCGCAGGCGCGGGTGGGCGAGTTGCGGCGGCTGCAATTGGCGGCGGCGCAGCACGAGTCGCTGCTGTTCGTGTTCCGGCCCGCGTCGGCGGCTGCGTCGGCCTCGCCGGCACGCCTGCGGCTGCAACTGGTCACCTGCGAGGACGACCGTGCGCAGATCGACGTCCACATCCTCAAGCGCCGCGGCCCGCCGCTGGCTTCGCCGATCCAACTGCCGGCACGCAGCGACCGCATGACGGCGCTGCTCGCCGCAAGCCAGTTGCGGCGCAAGCTGCGTCGTCAGCAGGAGAGCGCGGCGCAGGCGCCGGCAGGTGCCAAGGTGGTGCGCCTCGAATTCCATCAGGAACAACGACATGCACTGGATCGCATTGCGATGGCAGCCTGAACTGGCCCCCACGCTCCCCACTTCGTATGGTTCGCTGCCCCCCGAGGGGGCCGCAGACCGCCTTGGGGCGGCCCGGCGCCGGTCTGACCCCGAGGCCGAGGTGCAGCCGCCGTCCGCCGAGGCGCTCGGCTGGTGGGCCCTGCAGTTCACGCCGCGCGTCGCCTGGGTCGATGAAGCGCTGCTGCTCGAGGTGTCGGCTTGCGAGCGCTTGTGGGGCGGGCGGCTCGGCCTGATGCGCCAGATCGTGCACCTCAATCCTGCGGCGCCGGTGCGCGTGCGGCAGGCCCAGGGCGCGACCAGCCTGGTGGCGCTCGCGCGGCTGCGGATGTTCGCGTGCGGCCGGCAGCCTCCGGCCGAGCTGCCCGGGGGCTTGCCGCTCGACACGCTGAGCGCCGCGTGCGATCACCTCGACGTGCTGGCGCACCTCGGCTGCCGCACCTGGGGTGAGGTGGCGGCGCTGCCGCGCGGCGGCCTCACGCGCCGCTTCGGCAAGGAACTGCGCGCGGCGCTCGATGAGGCGTGGGGCTTGCGTCCCGAAAGCCATCGCTGGCTCACGCTGCCCGATGTGTTCGAGCAGAAGCTGGAGCTGCCGGCGCTGGCCGAGGGCGCCAGCGAACTCATGTGGTCGGCCAACCGCCTGCTCGCGGCGCTGCAGATCTGGCTGCGCGCGCGGCAGCGCGGCGCGGTGTCGCTCGAGCTGCAATGGACGCTCGACCTCAAGCGCTTCAATGGCGTCGACCTGCCGCCGCACCAGCAGATCACGGTCCGCACGGCCGAACCGACGCAGGACATGGCGCACCTGCGCCGCCTGATGGCCGAGCGGCTGGCGCTCACGACCCTGGCGGCGCCGGCGAGCTGGCTGCGCCTGCGCACGCTCGAAACCACGCCCTGGGCCGGCGCGAGCACGAGCTTCCTGCCCGAGGACAACCGCAAGGGCGACAAGCTGCACGAGCTGGTCGAGCGGCTCAGTGCCCGGCTCGGGGCGCAGCAGGTGCTGGTGTCCGCGGCGCAGGCCGATCACCGGGCGGAGCGCATGCAGGCGTGGCAACCGGCCTTGCAAAGGAAGACGGCCACGCCGCCATCGCCATCGCAGCAGCAGCCTGATGCGCTCTACCCCGCATGGCTGCTGCCCGTACCCCTGCGCCTCGAGATGGATGGCGAGCGCCCCTGCTACCGGGGGCCGCTGCGCAAACTGATCGGCCCCCAGCGGGTGGAGGCCGGCTGGTGGGGCGGCGTGCAGGATGGCGGCCGGCCCGCGGTGCGGGACTACTACGTCGCGGAGAGTCCCGAGGCCGGCCTGGTGTGGATCTTCCGCGAGCGTCCGAGCACCTGCTTCTCAGAGGGCGAGGTGCGCTGGTATCTGCAAGGCCTTTATGCCTGAACTCAGCGACAAGAAGATCCGTTCGCTCACGCTCGGCGAAGTGCATCCGCTCCCGCGGCGCGATGCGCCGATGCCGGGCCTGCCGGACTATGCCGAGCTGCATTGCGTCACGAACTTCAGCTTCCAGCGCGGCGCCTCCACGCCCGAAGAAATGGTCGAGCGCGCCTACCAGCTCGGCTACGCGGCGCTCGCGATCACCGACGAGTGCTCGGTGGCCGGCGTGGTGCGCGCCTATGTCGGGTTGCGCGATCTCCCGGCCAAGCTCGACGCCTATGAGCTCGAGCATCCCGAGGAGCCAACGATCCTGCGCAACCCGGATTTCCGGCTGCTGTTCGGCAGCGAGTTCCGCTTCGAGCGCTTCCGGCTGGTGGTCATCGCCAATGACCTCGAAGGCTGGGGCAACCTCTGCGAGTTCATCACTGCGGCGCGCACCACCGAGTTGCCCAAGGGCGAGTACCGCGTGAGCTGGGCGCACAGCGACGTGGCCTCGCTGCAGCACTGCCAGATTCTCTTCGTGCCGGATCGAAAGCGCGGCGAGGCGGTCGATGCCGACGCGCTGCACGACGACCTGATGGCCGCCAAGGCGCTGTTCGAAGGCAGCCTCTGGCTGGCCCTGGAGATGCTCAACGAACTCGACGACGACCTCTGGTTCGTCACGCTGTTCGAAGCGGGCCAGCGTGCCGGCGTGCCGCTCGTGGCGGCCGGCGACGTCCACATGCATTCGCGCAAGCGCAAGCCGCTGCATGACGTGCTGACCGCGGTGCGCGAGGGAAAAACCGTGGCCGAATGCGGCTTTGCATTGCAGTCCAATGCCGAGCGTTATTTGCGGCCGCGCGTGCGGCTGGCCGGACTCTATGCGAACGACATGATCGCGAACACCCTCGCAGTGGCCGATCGCTGCCGCTTCGATCCCAAGGTGATCCGCGAGAACTACAAGTACCCGCTCGAGAGCGTGGGTTGCAACGAGACACCGGCGCAGACGCTGGCACGAAAGACCTGGGAAGGCGCGCTCGAGCGATACCCGCTCGAAAGGTATGCCTCGGGCATTCCCGAGGGCGTGTGCCGGCAGGTCCGGCGCGAACTCGATCTGATTCATGAACTCGGGTACGAGATGTTCTTCCTGACGGTGGAAGACATCGTGCGTTTCGCGAAGCAGGAAAAAATCCTTTGCCAGGGCCGCGGCTCCTCGGCCAATTCGGCGGTCTGCTACTGCCTCGGCATCACCGCGATCGATCCCGACACGGGCAACCTGCTGTTCGAGCGCTTCCTGAGCCGCCACCGCAACGAGCCGCCCGACATCGACGTCGACTTCGAGCACCAGCGGCGCGAGGAGGTCATCCAGTACATCTACACGAAGTACGGCCGCGAGCGGGCCGCCATCGCCGCGGTCGTGATCTGCTACCGCGCGCGCAGCGCACTGCGCGACGTCGGCAAGGCGCTTGGCATCGATGCGCGGCTGGTCGACGAATTCGCCAAGGACCATTACTGGTTCGACGAGACCGTGCTGGGCGAGCAGTTGCAGGCGGCGTCCGAGCGCGTGGGCGTGCAGGAGGACGAACTCAAGCTGCGCCAGTGGATCGATCTCACGCGCGCCCTCAAGGGTTTTCCACGCCACCTGAGCCAGCACGTCGGCGGCTTCGTGCTCACCCACACCCGGCTCACGCGGCTGGTGCCGGTCGAGAAGGCGTCGATGAAGGACCGCTCCGTCATCCAGTGGGAAAAGGACGACCTCGAAGCCATGGGCATGCTCAAGGTCGACGTGCTCGCGCTGGGCATGCTCAGCGCCATCCGCCGCAGCCTCGATCTCATGAACTGCTGGCGCGGCACCGCGCTGCAGATGCACCAGATCCCCTACAACGACTCGCAGGTGTTCGACATGATCTGCGACGCCGACACCGTCGGTGTGTTCCAGATCGAGAGCCGGGCTCAGATGTCGATGCTGCCGCGGCTCAAGCCGCGCACCTACGCAGACCTGGTGATCGAGGTCGCGATCGTTCGCCCCGGGCCCATTCAGGGCGGCATGGTGCATCCCTATCTGAAGCAGCGCGAGCGCTTGAACCAGGGGCTTGAGATCCGCTACGAGAAAGAGGAACTGCGGCCTGCGCTGGAGCGCACGCTGGGCGTGCCGATCTTCCAGGAGCAGGTGATGCAGATCGCCATGATCGCGGCCGACTTCACGGCCGACGAGGCCGACCAGCTGCGCCGTGCCATGGCCGCCTGGAAGCGCAAGGGCGGCCTCGAGAAGTTCCACGACAAGCTCGTGAAGGGCATGACCGGCAAGGGGTATCCCGCCGCCTTTGCCGAAGCGATCTTCAAGCAGATCCTCGGTTTCGGCGACTACGGCTTTCCCGAAAGCCATGCGGCCAGCTTTGCGCTGCTGGTCTGCGTCAGCGCCTGGCTCAAGCGCCACGAGCCCGCCTGCTTCCTGGCCGCGCTGCTCGATGCCCAGCCGATGGGCTTCTACAGCCCTTCGCAGCTCGTTCAGGATGCGCGGCGCCATGGCGTCGAGGTGCGGCCGGTCGATGTCATGGCGAGCGACCTCGACAGCACGCTCGAAGCGCGCGCGCCCGATGCGCCGCGRGCACCGCCCGGCACCGAGGCGCGCCATGCCGAACGCCTGGGCAACGCGAACCCGCCCGCCGTGCGCCTGGGCCTGCGCCGCGTGTCAAGCCTCGGCGAGGCCGGCGCCAAGCGGCTGCTCGCCGCGCGCGCCCAGTCGCCTTTCAGCAGCACCGAAGACCTGGCGCTGCGCGCCGAACTCGACGGCAAGGACATGGCCGCGCTGGCCGCGGCCGATGCATTGATGTCGCTCTCGGGCCATCGCCGCCAGCAGGTGTGGGATGCGACCGCGCAGCGCCGGGCGCCCGCCTTGCTCAAGGGCGTGCCGATCGACGAGCCCGCATTGCAATTGCCCGCCGCCCCCGAGGGCGAGGAGATCGTCGGCGACTACGCCTCGCTCGGCCTCACGCTGCGCCGCCATCCGCTCGCGCTGCTGCGCTCGCGGCTGGCCCGCATGAACCTGATGAGCGCGGAGCAGTTGCGCCCGCTGCCCAGCGGCCGGACCGTGCGGGCCTGCGGCATCGTCAAGGGGCGCCAGCGGCCGCAGACCGCCAACGGCACCATCTTCGTCACGCTCGAGGACGAGACCGGCAACGTCAACGTGATCGTCTGGAACCACGTGGTCGAGGCCTGGCGCGAGCCGCTGCTCAAGGCGCAGCTGCTGGCGGTGCAGGGCACCTGGCAGCGCGACGTCGACAGCGGCGGCGAGGTGCGCCACCTGGTGGCGACCGGCTTCAGGGACCTCACGCCGCTGCTCGGGCGGCTGGCGGAAAGCAACAAGAGCCGGGACTTCCATTAGGGCCTGTGGGCGCGATGTCCGGAAGTCGCGTGGCCCGGCCGCTCCTGCGCCGTCACCGTCCGCGTGATGAGCCGGCCTTCCCGCAGCAGCGACGCCTCCACGGGCCGCCCGATGCGGTCCGCGCCCAGCAGCCGCAGCAGGTCGTCCGCGCCCGCCACCGCCACGTCGTCCAGCGCGACGAGGATGTCGCCTACGCGCAGGCCCGCGAGGTCCGCCGCGCCGCCGGCCTGCACCTCGCCGATGCGCACGGCATGGGCACCCGAATGAATCGCCAGTGCCACGCGCCGCGACAGCGGCACCGTCTGCGCCGCGATGCCCAGATGCGCGCGCCGCACGCGGCCATGCGCGATGAACTCGCCGATCACGAAACGCGCCGTGTTGCTGGACACCGCGAACGCGAGTCCCTGGGCGCCGGCGATCATGGCCGTGTTGATGCCCACCACCTGTCCCGATGCGGCCACGAGCGCGCCGCCGGAATTGCCCGGATTGAGCGCCGCATCGGTCTGGATCACGTCGTCGATCAGGTGCCCGCTCTGCGAGCGCAGCGAACGGCCCAGCGCCGAGACGATGCCGGCCGTGATGGTCGATTCGAAGCCCAGCGGATTGCCGATGCCCACGACCAGATGGCCGCGCTTGAGCCGCTTCGAGTCGCCCAGCTTCGCGGTGGCGGCGCCGCGCGGAAGCGCCACGCGCAGCAGCGCGAGATCGGTGGCGGGATCGTCGCCGAGCACCTCGGCTTCGCTGTCGCCGGCGTCCGCCAGCCCGATGCGCACCCGGCGCGCACCGCCGACGACGTGGCTGTTGGTCAGCACCAGCCCGTCGCCCGCGATCACCACGCCCGAGCCGAGTCCGCCGCGCCGGCCGGCCGTGCCGCCCTGCACGCGCACGACGGCCGGGCCGACGCTGTCGGCCACCGCCGCGACCGCGTGCGAATAGGCGTCGATCAGCGCTTCCTGGGTCGGCTCGCAGTCGCTGCTGTCGGTGGAAGTCGGTGCGTTCTGGTCGAGCATGTGGGCCTCAAAGATGGATGACACCCTGCCGGACCGCCTGCGCCACCGCATCCGTGCGGCCGGTGGCATCCAGCTTGTCGAGCAGCGAGCCGACGTGAAACTTGGCGGTGTGGACCGAAATTCCCAAGCGCCGCGCGATGACCTTGTTCGATGCGCCTTCGGCCATCAGGGCCAGGACTTCGAGTTCCCGCCGTGTCAGCGCCATGTCGGCGTCGGCGGCGGCCATCGGCTCCGCAGGCACCACGACGACGTCGGCCGGCTCGCCTCGCCGTGCCACGCGCAGCCCGGGCATGTCCGCCAGCGACGCGACGAGCCGCTCCGACAACTCGGYGTCGGCGACATCGACCGCGATCACGATCGGCTCCGTGAGGCTCGTCCGGCTCAATCGGCGGGCCTTTCCCCGACAGTGACCTGCGCCTCGACCGGTTCGCCGGCACGCCTCAGCGACAATGTCACGACGGAACCGACGCTGGCCGGCCCCAGCGCGCGCAGCAGCATCTGCACGCTGCGCACCGGCTCGCCGTCCCAGGCCAGGATCACATCGCCCTGGCGCAGTCCGGCCGTCGCGGCCGGTCCGTCGCGGTCGAGGCCCATGACCATCGCGCCGATGCCCTCGGGCTCGACTTTCACCGGCTGGAGGCCCAGGCCCAAGTAGCCTCGCGGCACCCGGCCGTGGGCGGCCAGTTGCGCGGCCACGCGATCGATCGTCGCGCCCGGGATCACGAGCACGCGCCGCCGCGGACCGAAGACGCTCATGCCGATGGCCCGGCCCCGCGCATCCAGCGCCAGGCCGCCTTCGGCGATGCGCCGGATCGTCAGCCCGAGTTCGATCCGCGCGTCGATCTCGCCGCCGCGCAGGCTGCGCCACGCGGGGGCCGACAGCGAGACCACCCCCGCCGCCGCGACCGGTGTTCCGGCGAAGGATCCGACCGCCAGCGCGATGGACCCGGCGCGCACCGGGGCCGCGTCGAAGGCGATCGGCGGGGGCGCGGTGCCGTCCATGCGCAGCAGGGCGATGTCGGTGCCGGCATCCCGCCCGACCAGCGTGGCCCGCGCGCTGGCGCCGCCCGGCAGGACCACCGTCACGTCGGCGGCGTCGTCAGGCAGCGACTCCTCGCAGGTGGCGATCAGCCCGTCGCGCCAGGCAAACCCGCTCGAGCGCGAACGCCCGGCGTGCACGGCAACCACGCTGGCGGATGCAGCGGCCACCGCCTCGGCCATTGCCGTGGACAGGTGTTCGAGAGATGACGAGATCGTGTCGGCCATGGGGACTCCTTAGATGGCTTCATTGTGGGAAGCCACAAGGGCCGGCGCTACTGCCCGGATGGGCAGGGCTGTCCCGCACGGATGCGTTTCGAGGCGCTTCCATTCATTGATGTTTTCACCGCATCAATGCAACACCTCGTTTTCATCGAAGCAAGAGCGGCATCGCCCTAGCATTCATGCACGAGGTGGCAGTCATGATCCCGGACTTTCAAGGTACGAGCTTCGAAGGCGACGGCGAGGGCGTCGATCCGATCGCCGAGTTCTTCGCGCGCGGCGCCGAGGACAGGTATTGCGGCTGGGACCTGTTCGCCAATGCCGCTCATTGGGCGAGCGTCTCGGCCGGTATCGCGCTGATGATGGCGGCCGGCCTGGGGTTGTTCTAGGGTGCGTGCCCAGCGAGGGGAGGAGGTCATGGGGCGGTGCGGGGAGGGGCGTGCGGCGCAGCGCAGTGAGACAAAACGCCTGGACGCAGCGCGGGCTTCGTCCTGTGCCGGCTTTTCGCTAACCTAGCGCGATGACCTCCTTCGCCTTGCAGGGCGCCGGTGCCGGCGCGCCCATCGGACCGCCGCCGCCCGCGCCCGATCTGCCGACACCGCCACCTCCGACACCACCACCGGCGCCCGCGGTGGACCCCCCGCCCACGGATCCGCCGCGGGTCGAACCCGGCGCACCGGCGCCGGTCGCCGATCCGCCGCCCGGCGCCTTGGCGCCCGGCCGGCTGCATGCGCGGCGGCTGCGGGAGATCCATCGCTCGGCGGGCTGGCCGTGCGGCGACGCCATCGAGGTCGACCTGCTGGCCGCGGGGCTGCTCGCGCGCGTGCGGTCGGCGCAGGGCCATGAGACCCTGCGCCTGACCGATGCGGGCATCGCGCAGCTCGCGCGCACGCTGGTCGTCAACCGGGCCGCGATGTCGCGGCACGAAGCGCTGGTCGAACAGGTCGCGCGCGAGATGACGCGCGCCGGTCGCCTGGCCTGGCGCGGCCTGAGCCTGCGGGCCCGGCTGCCCGGTGCGGCCGAGGGCGACAAGCCGCGCTGGTGCGTGGCCCGGCCCGATGTCTTCTCGATTCGCAACACCAGCGTCGAGGCCTACGCGCAGCCGATCGTGCACGAGGTCAAGGTCAACCGCGCCGACCTGTTGAGCGATCTGCGCAAGCCCGACAAGCGGGCCGCCTATCTCGACCTCGGCGGCGAGTGCTGGTACGTGCTGGGCTGCGACGCCAAGGGGCGCCCGATCGGCGAGCCGGACGAGATCCCCTCGGAGTGCGGCGTGCTGGTCGCGCAGCAGGGGCGGCTGGTGGTGGCGCGTTCGGCCGTGCACCGTGCCTTGCCGCGGATGCCGTTCCCGGTCTGGATGGCGCTGGCCAAGGCGCAACCCGTGACGGGCTTCGACGACGACCTGCAGGACCTGCTGACCGGCTTCGATGAGTGAGCCGCCATCCGCCCGGCGCCGAGCGCTCGGCCGGCCCGGGCTCAGGCGCGCTCGGGCGCGTAGCGCAGCAGCCAGATCCACAGCGCCGCGGTGCCGCTCGTGAGTTCGCGCAGGAACGCCGGGTAGCCCAGCAAGTCGGCCAGGCGCACTTCCGCGCGCAGCACCACGCAGTCGGTTTGCAGGTCGTTTTCCAGGATGTTCGCGTGCCGGCGCACCAGTTCTTCCAGCGCGCGCACCGCCTGCGCCCGCGGCACCTGGGCGCGCACGAACATGAGGGGCTGCAGTGGCCTGCCGCCTTGGCGGTCGGGCACGCCGTGCACCTGGGGCGCGTCGAGCTTCACCGACGCGCCGTGCGCCTGCACGATGAACGCCACCGTCTGGTCCAGCGCGTCTTCGTGCGCGGCGCAGATCGTGATGCGGTCCTCGTCGTCCACCAGCAGGCAGCACTCCGGCTTGGCGAGCCATTCGAGCAGGCCGCTTCGCCTCAGCGCCGCCAGTGTCTCGGGGGCCGCGGCCAGCGACTGGCGCAGGGGGTAGCGCGCCAGTTCGTCTTCATCGAGGGCGCGCGGCGCGCTCGCTGCCGGAGGATCCGCCCAGTCAGGTCGTGTAGTCGCCATGAGCCTCTGGCTGGAAGAGGATCTCGGCCACCCGGGCGCCGCCTTCGTCACCGCCGGGCATCTGCCATTTCGCGGTGGCGCCGGCTCGCAGGCCGATCAGGCCGGTGCCGACCGGCGACAGTACCGAGACGAAGCCGGCGGCGGGTGCGGCGTCGCGCGGATAGCAGAGCGTCAGCTCCTGGCGCTGCCCCGAATGGGCGTCGACGATCGAGAACTGCGAATACATCGTGATGACGTCTGGCGCGACGTCGCACGAGCGCACCACGTCGGTCGCGTCCAGCAGGTCCTCGAGTTCGGGAAGGGACTTCCCGTCGATCAGTTTGGCCAGGCGCACGTGATCGAGTTCGGTGAGCATGCGCTCACCGTGAATTTTTGCAGGCATGAAGCACTCCAGTCGAATGYGACYGGCCCCGATGAGTGGGGCGGCCGCGACAGCGCGGGGCAGAGGCCCGGCGATCGATGGTTTGCGCTAGAAGGGAGAAAGAGGGGATCGCCGGGCTGAGGAGTCTGCGGCCGGCTCGCGCGGTTCCAGCAGCGTCGCCCCGTTGCCGAATGCGGGCGTGCGAAGGCCTGCCGCAAAAGCGGAAGGCGCTGCGGCGCGGCAGTCGGCGGGATGGGGGACCGGGAAGACCATGGGGAGGATTGTAGGCGGCGACGGGCGGTTGGGGCGCGGGAACTCGCAGCGGTGGTCGCGTGGATGCGCGCAGTCGTTCACGAACCGGCACTCAGCGTGGCGCCGCGCTGGTGCTCGATCGTGTGTTCGATGGCCTTCCGGATCCGCTGGAAAACCTTCGGGTTGCTGAATGCCTCCACCGAGGCGCGAACGGCGTCGGCGGGCGGCAGCAGCGAGCGATCGTCGACCAAAGCCTGGATGCGGGCGGTCAGCGCGGCGTTGTTGCCCACCGGGTAGAGCCAGCCGTTGTGTCCCGTCCGGATGATGTCCGAGGGGCCGGACGAACAGTCGCTGCTGATGCAGGGGATGCCGCGCGCCATCGCTTCGATCAGCACCATCGGAAAGCCTTCGAAGGCGGAGCACAGGACGAGGAGATCGGCCTCGTCGAGCGCAGCCCAGGGATCCGGTTGCCAGCCCGACCATTCGATGCGTTCGGCGATGCCCAGTTCGACCGCGAGCGCTTTCAACTGGGGGCCGTCGCTGTCGTGGAAGCCGGCCCCGACCAGTTGCAGCCGCCAGTCTCCCCGAACCTCGGCGAGCGCGCGCAGCAGGTCGTCGGTGCGCTTCTGTTCGCCCACCATGAGACGGCCGATGTGGGTGATCCGCAGCGGACCTCGCTTCGAGCGCGCGACCCCTGCGACCGATTCCATCCGCGTGCCGTTGTTGACCAGATGGACGCTGTCGGGCCGGACGCCGTCGAGCGCAGAGATCGACTCCGCGATCTGGCGGCTGATGCAGATATGGCCGTGCGCGTGCCGAAACAGGCGCGTCTGCTGCTTGAGCACGTTCGAGAAATGCACCCAGGCCATGACGGGCCGCTTCAGACCGGCCAGCGCGAGCGCCACTCTGACCAGCGCAATGGTCGAGCCATAGATCACGACCACCGCGTCGGGCGGATGCTGTCGGCAGGCGCGGATCACCGCGGGCAGGCCCCGGAACATCTGTCGCTTGAGCGAGGTCGACCCGTTCTCGATTTCGCTGTAGGCCAGATCCTGGTGCCAACTGCCGTCGACCGTGCTGGCGCACAGGGCAAGAACCCGGACGTGATCCCCATTGGCCCGGGCTTCCTCGGCCAGCGTTCGCACGCAGGTTTCGATGCCCCCTCGGCCGGACAGGGTGCCGACAACGACAAGAATTTCCATGCGCTAATTCCGATCCATTTCCGTATGTATGTGCCGATTCGGGCGACTTTTCATACCTTGTGCGAGGTGCAGGATTCTTGCACCGTCGGGGCCGTCCATCACTGGGACGAGGCAGCTTGCTGCATCGAGAAGCGCCGTGACGACGGTCCCTGGCGGCCGCGGTGCAAGAAGACCCGGTGAGGCCTCGCGCTTCATTGAATCAGGGCGCACGCCTGACTCTCCTCGGTTGGCTACTTGTTGCCTTTTCATTCTGTATCTTGGTGATGCGGCAAGTAAAGAGAAAGTTGTCTTTATCCAGCGCACGCCTCTCGGTTGCGGCCACCGGAGAGGTCGTGCAGTCGGGCACGTGCGACCCATGTGCCGCGCGCGTCCAACAGCGGATCGCGTCCGYGACGAAGGCGCAGGCGTCCCTTCATGGATCGACGGCCGCCAGTTCAGGGGGCTGGCGGCGCGGACGTCGATGAACATGGACCTATACTGCGGGCTGTCGTCGGGAGCACGCGAATGCGCTCGATGGGTGGGGCCGGCGTGGTTTCCAAGAATCCTGCGCCAGAACCGCCAAAAAACTCGTTGTACATCAACGGGTTGCCAGATGCGGGTGTAGTTCAATGGCAGAACGGCAGCTTCCCAAGMTTCATACGAGGGTTCGATTCCCTTCACCCGCTCCATCCGCACCCAAGCCCGTCCCGTATCCGCCGCATCGCCGTGCCGACGGCTTGGCTTCCGGCAGAATGCCGCGATGAAAAAATCAGCGGTCGAGGGGAGCCTTCTTCTCGTCGACGACGACCCCACCATCATCCAGCTGTTGAGCCGGATGCTTTCGAACTACCCGACCATCCGCTTCGCGACCAGCGGTGTCGATGCGCTGCGGCTTTGCAAAGAGGCGACGCCCGACCTGATCCTGCTCGATGCGCAGATGGGCGACATGAGCGGCCTGCAGGTTTGCGAGGCCCTCAAGGCCGACGTTGCGCTGGCCGATGTGCCGGTCATCTTCGTGAGCAGTCACCAGGAGTCCGCGCTCGAGGTGGCGGTGCTCGAGATGGGCGCGGTCGATTTCATCCGCAAGCCTTTCGACGCGCCGCAGGTGCTGGCGCGCGTCGGCACCCAGCTGAAGCTCAAGCGCCTGGCCGACGATCTGCGCCGGCTCTCCAGGATCGATGCGGCAACCGGGCTCGGCAACGACAGCGCGCATGCGGAGCAACTGCAGCGCGAGATCCTGCGCGCGGCCGAGGCCGCCGGGCCCGTCGCGCTGGTGCTGCTCGAGCTGGATTTCTTCGGTTCCTATGAAGCGCTCTACGACCGCAAGGCTGCGGAGGCCTGTCTCGCCGCGGTCGCCGACGCCCTGCGGCGCAGCATCCGCCGGCCCGGCGATTTCGCGGCGCGCCTCGGGCGCGACCGCTTCGCGCTGATCCTCGCGGACACGGCGGCCGACGATGCGCTCCATGTCGCCAATCGGGCGCTGCGGGCCGTGGAGGCGCTGGACATCGCTCACCAGGGATCCGCCGTTTCGCGCCATGTGACCTGCAGCGCCGGCGTCGCCTGCCTCGATGCYGCCGTGCCTGGCGAGCCCGACGCACCGGCCGCGGACGATCGGCGCGCGGCGCTCGAACGTGCCGCCGAAGCGGGCCTGGCCCAGGCGCTGCAGGCCGGTCGGGCCCAGGCGGGCCTGGCGATCCCCGCGTTTGCCCAGGCGGGGACGGACGCGGTCGGCGAGGCCGATTGAGCATTTCCACGTCGCTGCGGGCGTCCGCGCGTTCGCTGGTGTGGCTGGCCCTCGGCCTCGGCGCGGCCGCCGGCGCCGCATTCCTGCAAGTCGGCTACAACGAGTCGCTGGCACGCTCGCGCTTCGACGCCTTGTCGCGGCGGGCCGTCGATCAGGTGGCCGCGCGCATGCACGCGTTCGAATCCGGACTGCGCGGTGCGCGCGGTGCGGTGATCGCCGCCGGCGGGGATGCCGGCATCACGCGGCTGCGCTTCGCGCAATACAGCGCGTCGCAGGACATCGAGCGCGAGTTCCCCGGCTCGAACGGCTTCGGCTTCATTCGCCGCGTGCCGGTCGACCAGGAGGCCGCATTCGTCGCCGCCGCCCGGCTCGACGGCAAGCCCGATTTCCGGGTCCACCAGCTCGGGCCCAATGACGGCGAGCGTTACGTCATCCAGTACTTCGAGCCCTCCGATTCCAGCATTCCCGCGATCGGACTCGACATGGCCTCCGACCCGCGCCGGCGCGCCGCGGCCGAGCGCGCCATGACGACCGGCGAGATCGTGATGTCGGCGCCGATCACGCTGCTGCGGCGCGGCGATGCGCCAAAGTCCGTGCTGCTGCTGCTGCCGGTCTACCAGGTCGAATCGCAACTCGCGGCGCTGAAGCAGCGCCACCGCCGGTCGGCGCCCACGCGCGGGACGCGCGCCGAGACGATCGGCTGGATCTACACGCCGCTGGTCCTCGACGAGGTGCTGAAGGGGTTCGACTTCCAGGACGGCCAGTTCGCCATGGCGCTGGCCGATGCGGGGGACGACGGCAGGCCCGATCGTTTCTTCGTGTCGCCGCAGGTCCCGGCCGCCGGCGCCGGTGGGCTGCGCAACGTGCTGCCGCTGGCGCTCTACGGGCGCACCTGGCAGGTGGAGATCGTCGCCAAGCCGCTGTTCCTGAAGCAGCTCAACCTTCGCAGTCCCTGGGCGGTGTTCCTGATCGGCGCGACGCTGGCGACGCTCTTGGCGCTGCTGTCCTTCATCGAGCAGATGACCCAGCGCCGCAAGCGGCGCGAGAGCGAGCAACGCTCGCGGCTGGCCGCGATCGTGGCCAGTTCCAACGACGCCATCATCGGCTGCGCGCTGGACGGCAAGATCACCGAATGGAATGACGCGGCGGGCAAGATCTTCGGCTACTCCGCCGACCAGGCGCTTGCGCACCCCACCCAGGCCCTGCTGATGCCGCCGGAGTACCGGGAAGAGGAAGAGTCGCTGCTGCGGCACGTCGCCGAAGGCCGATCGGTCGCCGCCTTCGAAACCTTCCGGCGGCACCGCGACGGCTCGCCGGTGGCAGTTTCGGTGGCGGCCGCCCCGATCCGGTCGGCCGACGGCCGGGTGGTGGGCGTGGCGCAGACCGTGCGCGACATCACGCACGAGAAGGCGACCAAGGCGCACATCCTCGAACTGAACGCCACGCTCGAGCAGCAGGTGAGCGAGCGCACGGCGCAACTGGTGGCCCTGTCGACGCGCGAGCGGGCGATCCTGGCCCATGCGGCGAGCGCCATCATCGCGACCGATGTCGACGGCGTGGTCAGGCTGTTCAATCCCGCCGCCGAGGCCTTGCTGGGCTACGCGGCGGCCGAGGTCGTGGACCGGGCGGAGATGATCCGTTTTCACGACGCGGCCGAAGTCCATGCCCGCGCCGAGGCGCTCGGCGCCGAGCTGGGCCGCCCGCTCGAGGTCGGCGAGGTCTTCGCCCGCGCGCCGGACGCTGCCCGCGGGCATCCCGGCGAGTGGACCTACGTGCGCAAGGACGGCAGCCGCGTCGCGGTGCACCTGAGCGTGAGCCCGCTGCGCGACGCCGGGAACGCGGTGATCGGCTTCATCGCGATCGGCTCCGACCTGTCGGAGCGCAAACTGGCCGAAGAAAAGCTGCGCAGCAACGAGCGCTTCATGCGCATCGTCACCGACAACATCCCGGGGATCGTCGCCTACTGGACGCTCGACATGCGCTGCACCTTCGCCAACAGTGCCTACCGGCGCTGGCGGGGGCTTGCGCCCGAACAGATGATCGGCACCACGCAGCGGGAACTGCTGGGCCCCGAGCAGTTCCGCATCAACGAGCCCTACATCCGCGCGGCCCTCGCCGGCAAGGGCCAGCGTGTGATGCGCACCCGCGTGCTGGCCGACGGATCGACGGCGCACTACTGGCTGCACTACATTCCCGATCGCGACGAGCAGGGCGTCGTGCAGGGCTACATC
>NZ_JBFUCI010000095.1:0-17527 GCF_056405335.1 Variovorax sp. P1_H12_2 | reverse complement strand
CGCCAGATCGTCGGCCAGGGCCTCGACCTCGGCGGTCCAGAGACCGTGGCTCTGCAGCTCGCTGGAGCGGACGCTGAAGCGCTGCGTGCCGATGCACTCGATCTGCAGCAGTCCGGCCTGGGGCGCATCGAATTCGCGGATCACCGCCAGCGTGCCGACGGCGGCGAAGCGCTCGGCTTCGGCGCCGGCGCGGCGGACCTCGCTGCCCTGCGTCAGGCTCACCACGCCGAAAGGCGATCCGTTCCGGTGGCAGCGGCCGATCATGTCGAGGTAGCGGACCTCGAAGATGCGCAGCGGCAGCAGGCCGCCCGGGAAGAGCACGGTGCCGAGCGGGAACAAGGGGAGGGAGCGCAGAAGGGGGCGTGTCGTCATCGATGAACCTTTGCGTGGCTATCATCGCATTCCGTTCACGACCACGCGCCATGTTCTATCAGATCCCCTCGTTCCTGCTCGACGTGATCGTCGGCCTCCTGGGCGGCGCTTGCCTGCTGCGTCTCTACATGCAATTCCACCGTGTGCCTTTCGGCAATCCGCTGGGGCGCTTCGTGTTCGCGGTGAGCGACTGGATCGTCCTGCCGCTGCGCCGCATCGTGCCCTCGGTCAAGCGCTGGGACCTCGCGAGCCTGGTGGCCGCCTGGCTGCTGGTGCTGGCCAAGTTCCTGCTCCTGTGGCTGTTGATGGGCGGCGTCGGGCGCTGGGCCGTGCTGCCGCTCGTGTCGCTGGTCGGACTGCTGCAACTCGCCGTGTCGGGGCTCACCGCGCTGCTGATCGTCCACGCGGTGCTGTCCTGGGTGCCGAATGCCTCCTCGATGCTGCACGACCTGATCGCGCGGCTGGCCGAACCGCTGGTGCGGCCACTGCGCCGCTTCATTCCGCCGATCGGCGGCGTCGACCTGTCGGTGCTGGCCGCGATCGTGCTGCTGCAGGTGGTGGCGATCGTGCTCGGCAACCTGATGCAAGCCGCCTTCACTCTAGGTTGACCGCGCGCGGCCGGCGCAGCCAGGCCCGTTCGTGAAACACCGCGGATCTGGCTTTGCCAGTCCGCTGGTGTTGCCCCCGGTAGGGGGTGGGCGCCCCGACACGAAGTGCGGGGCAACCTGGGGGCGAGCTACTAAACCACCGCGTCGGCGGGTTGGCGCAGCAGCATGGCCAGGGTGTTGGCCACGGTCTTGCGCAGTTCGCGCCGGTCGCAGATGAAGTCGATCGCGCCCTTGGTCTGCAGGAACTCGGCGCGCTGGAAGCCCTCGGGCAGGGTCACGCGCACGGTCGATTCGATCACGCGCGGGCCGGCGAAGCCGATCAGCGCCTTGGGCTCGGCGATCACCACGTCGCCGACGAAGGCGAAGCCGGCACTCACACCGCCCATGGTCGGATCGGTCAGCACGCTGATGTAGGGCAGRCCCTTCTTCGCGAGGCGCGTCAGCGAGGCGTTGKTCTTGGCCATCTGCATCAGCGACAGCAGGCCTTCCTGCATCCGCGCGCCGCCGGTGGCGGTGAAGCAGATGAAAGGCACCTTCTGCTCGATCGCGGTCTCGACGCCGCGCACGAAGCGCTCGCCGACCACGCTGCCCATGCTGCCGCCCATGAAGTCGAACTCGAAGCAGGCGACCACCACGTTGATGCTGTGCACCGAGCCGCCGATCACGACCAGGGCGTCGGTTTCGCCGGTGTTCTCCAGCGCTTCCTTAAGACGTTCGGGGTACTTGCGGCTGTCCTTGAACTTCAGGGCGTCGACCGGCAACACCTCCTGGCCCACCTCGTAGCGGCCTTCGGGGTCGAGGAAAGCGTCGAGCCGCGCCCGGGCGCCGATGCGGTGATGATGGCCGCAGCTCGGGCAGACGTTCTGGTTGTGCTCGAGGTCGGTCTTGTAGAGCACGGTGTCGCAGCTCGGGCACTTGATCCAGAGGCCTTCGGGCATCTGGCGCCGTTCGCTCGGGTCGGTCGGCGTGATCTTGGGGGGAAGCAGTTTTTCAAGCCAGCTCATGATTTCACCGCCGGGCCGCCCCAAGGTGAAATGCGCCCCCTTGGAGGGCAGCGAAGACACGAAGTGCGCAGCATGGGGGCCATAGTTTGTCCTTGTGTGGGCATGGATTATCCGCCAGCCGCGTTCCGGGGCGTGGCGGCGGGCAGGGCGTCGAGCGCCTGGCGGATCTCGGCCAGGAATTCGCGCACCAGCGGCACCACGGCGTCCCGGGGCTGGCCCTCGATCAACTGGATGATGCGGGTGCCGATCACGACCGCGTCGGCGGCGGCGCCGACCGCCTGCGCGGTGCGGGCGTCGCGGATGCCGAAGCCGACGCCGACCGGCACGCTCACATGCTTGCGGATGCGCGGGATCATGCGCCCGACCGCCTCGGTATCGAGGTGGCCGGCGCCGGTCACGCCCTTGAGCGAGACGTAGTAGACGTAGCCGGTGGCGATCCGTCCGACCTGGGCCATGCGCGCGTCGGTGCTGGTCGGGGCCAGCAGGAAGATCAGGTCGATGTTCTTCGCCTTCAGGGCCGCGGCGAATTCCTCGCATTCCTCGGGCGGATAGTCCACCACCAGCAGACCGTCGACGCCGGCCGCGGCCGCGTCGCGGATGAAGGCGCCCTTGCCGTGCACGCCGTCGTAGCGCTCCACCGGGTTGGYATAGCCCATCAGCACCACCGGCGTACGGTCGTCCTGGCGCCGGAAGTCGGCCACCATGGCGAGCACCTGCTTCATGCCCACGCCGAGCGCCAGCGCGGCCTCGCCGGCGCGCTGGATCACGGGGCCGTCGGCCATCGGGTCGGAGAACGGCACGCCGAGCTCGATCACGTCGGCGCCGGCCTCGACCATGCCGTGCATCAGCGCGGGCGTGATGTCGGCGAACGGGAAACCGGCGGTGACGTAGGGGACCAGGGCCCGGCGGCCGTCCTTTTGCAGGGCTTCGAAAGCGGCGGCAATTCGGCTCATCACTTGCCTCCCTTCACGCTCAGGCCGCGCATCGACGGCCGGTCGTAGAAATCGACGCCCGAGAGGTCGGCCACCGTGCCGATGTCCTTGTCGCCGCGGCCCGAGAGGTTGACCAGGATCGACTGGTCCGGGCGCATCGTCCTGGCGAGCTTCATGGCATAGGCGAAGGCATGGCTCGACTCCAGCGCCGGGATGATGCCTTCGGTCCGGCACAGGTAGTGGAAGGCTTCCAGCGCTTCGGCATCGGTGATGCCCACGTACTCGGCGCGGCCGATGTCGGCCAGGTAGGCGTGCTCGGGGCCGACGCCGGGGTAGTCCAGGCCGGCGCTGATGCTGTGGGTCTCGGTGACCTGGCCGTCTTCGTTCTGCAGCAGGTAGGTGCGGTTGCCGTGCAGGACGCCGGGGCTGCCGCGCAGGATCGAGGCCGAATGCTTGCCGCTGTCCAGGCCTTCGCCTGCGGCTTCGACGCCGATCAGGCGCGTGCGCTCGAACGGAATGTACGGATGGAAGATCCCCATCGCGTTGCTGCCGCCGCCCACGCAGGCGACCACGACGTCGGGCTGCCGGCCCCCGGCTTCGCCCGTGATGCCCTGCGCGGCCAGCATGGCCGGCATCTGCTCGATGCATTCGGTGCCGATCACGCTCTGGAAGTCGCGCACCATGGTCGGGTAGGGATGCGGGCCGGCCACCGTGCCGATGATGTAGAAGGTGTTCTCGACGTTCGTGACCCAGTCGCGCATGGCCTCGTTGAGCGCATCCTTCAGTGTCTTGCTGCCCGACTCGACCGGCACCACGGTCGCGCCCAGCAGGTTCATGYGGTACACGTTGGGGCTCTGGCGCTGCACGTCCTGGCTGCCCATGTAGACCACGCATTCGAGCCCGTAGCGGGCGCAGATGGTGGCGGTGGCCACGCCATGCTGGCCGGCGCCGGTCTCGGCGATCACCCGCGGCTTGCCCATGCGCTTGGCGAGCATGGCCTGGCCGATGGTGTTGTTGACCTTGTGGGCGCCGGTGTGGTTCAGGTCCTCGCGCTTGAGGTAGATCTGGGCCCCGCCCATCTCGCGGCTGGTGCGCGCCGCATGGTAGATCGGCGAGGGCCGGCCCACGAAATGGGCCAGTTCGTAGTGGAATTCGGCCAGGAATTCCGGGTCGTCCTTGTACCGGGCGTAGGCGTCGCGCAGTTCGCTGATCGCGTGGGTCAGCGTCTCGCTGGCGAAAGTGCCGCCGTAGATGCCGAAGTGGCCGCYGGCGTCGGGTTGCTGGTAGGTGTCCATGGTCTCGATCGTTGGGCTGGCCGGCACCCGGAGAGATCGAGGCGGCGCGGCGAGCTAGGGAACTGGGGAGAAGGCATCGGCCGCACGCACGGCGGCCACGAATGCGTGAATCTTCGCGGCGTCCTTGAGGCCCTTTGCGGCCTCGACGCCCGAACTCACGTCAACGGACAGCGACTTGGCTGCCGTCCGCAGCTGACGAATGCCATCGCCCACGTTTGCAGGTGCGAGCCCACCACTCAAGACGAGGTGAGCGTCGACGGCGGGTGGAAGAAGTGACCAATCGAATGCCTTGCCGCCACCGCCATAGGCTTCGACATGGGCGTCGAGCAGGATGGCGTGGGCGCGGGAGTAATCGGACGCGTATTTTACGAGGTCGAAGGAAGCCCCGGCGGCGCCGAGCGGAATGCGGGCCGCGCGCATGAACCGGTGGGCACCGCGACCGCTGGCCTGCCAGCATTGCTCCGGCGTTTCGTCGCCGTGGAACTGGGCCATGGCGCCGGCCACCCGCGACAGCGCGTCCAGGGTCGCCGCCTCCGATTCGTTGACGAACAACAGCACCGGCGTCACGAACGGCGGCAGCCGCGCGGCCAGCACGGCCGCCCGCTCGACGCTCACCGCCCGCGGGCTGGCGGCAAAGAGCACGAAGCCGACCGCGTCCGCACCGGCCTCGACCGCGGCGTCCACGTCGGCTTCACGCGTCAGTCCGCAGATCTTGATGCGGGTGCGGGCCAGGGAAGCTTGGGCGGTCATGGCGGACCATCATACGCAGTGCCGCCGGCCTGCAGCGTCGCCTCGGCCGGCAGGCCCCAGCCGGCGTCGTACAACGGCCCGAGAAAGTAGAGCCCGCTGGGCGAGAAGGTGGGCGCCGCAACCACGCGGCTGCGCGCGGCCAGCACCTCGGCCATCCATTCGGGCGGCGAGTCGCCGCGGCCGATCCGTACCAGGCAGCCCATGAGGTTGCGGATCATGTGGTGCAGGAAGGCGTCGGCCTCGAATTCGAAATGCCAGCGACAGCGCTCGCCTTCGCCGTGGCGCGTGATCTCGATGCGGCGCAGGTCCTTGACCGGCGAGCGGGCCTGGCAGGCCGAGGCCCGGAAGGAACTGAAATCGTGCCGGCCTACCAGTACCGCGGCCGCGGCCCGCATCGCATTCCCGTCGAGCGCGTGCATGGACCAGCCGACGCGTCCGGCGTCCAGGCTCGGGCGCACCGGCGACTGCGACAGCACGTACAGGTAGCGCCGGGTCAGGGCGCTGGCGCGGCAGTGGAAGGAGTCGGGCACCGGCTGTGCCCATTGCAGCGCGATGTCCGGGGGCAGGTAGCGATTGGTGCCGCGGACCCAGGAGAAGGGGGTGCGCTCGACCGACGTGTCGAAATGCACCACTTGCATCAGGCCGTGGACGCCGGTGTCGGTGCGGCCGGCGCAGAGCGTGGAAATCGGCTGCGCGGCGAACTGGGCCAGCGCCGCCTCCAGCTTGTCCTGCACAGTGCGGCCCGAAAGCTGGCTCTGCCAGCCTTCGTACGCCTGTCCGTTGTAGCGGATGCCGAGAGCCAGCCTCACAGGGGAATCGGCGGCGGCCGCAAGGCCGCTCAGCGCAACTGGCCGAGCAGTTGCTTGGCCTCGGCCTTGACGTCGCCGGCGCTCTCGGCGGCCACTTCCTCGACCAGCGAGCGGGCGCCTTCGACGTCGCCCAGCGCCTTGAGTTCGCGCGCCAGGGAGAGCTTGATCGCGTGGGGGTTCTCGCCGCTGTCGTCGATCGGCTCGAGGCGGCCGCGCTCGGTGTCGGATGGATTGCGGCCCGATAGGCCGGCCAGGGAGCTCATGTCGAATTCGATGAAGCCGGAGTCCGCCGGCAGGCCGGCGCGCAGGGGCGCGGGCTGGGTGCGCTCTTCGTCCGGTTGCGACGGCGCGCGGGTGAGCGACTCGAGGGCGCCGGGCGCGGTGTCGAAGTCATTCTCGAGATCGAGGCGCGCGACCGGCTTGGCCGAGTGGCTGCCGTTGAGCGGTGCGGCGACGGTGCTCGGCAGCGCGCTGTCGGCCGGCTTGAAGGCCTTCGGCGTCGGGATCGGCGGCAACGTGGCAGTGATCGTGGTCTGAGGCGTTTCTTTCGGTGGGTGGCTCAGCTCGAGGTCGAAGTCCAGCGGTGCCACCGAAGGCATGAAGGCCGGCGGCGGGGCTTCGACCACCGGAGCAGGCACCGGCGCCAGCGGCACGGGCGCGCTGGCGGCTGCGAGCGTACCGGCGAAGGCGGCCGCCTCGGCGGCGGACACACCGCCACGGCTGCCGGTCTCGTAGAGCGGATTGCCCGGATCGAGGTCCTTGCCGAGTTCCACCACGCGGTTCCACTCGCTGCCGGTACCGCCGGTCAGCTTGTGGACGTCGGCGGCGAGGGCCTCGTAGGCGCGCAGGTCGCGGCGCTTGGCGTGGATCTCGAGCAGTTTGAGGTGAATCGCGGAGCGTTCCGGGTTGACCCGCAAGGCCTCGCGCAGGATTTCCTCGGCTTGCAGGTCGCGGCCGTAGGCCAGGTAGACGTCGGCTTCGGCCACCGGATCGACGTCGCCCGCGTCCATCTGGCTGGTCGAATAGGACAGCGACGACACCACCGAATTGCCCCGATTCTTGGTGTCCACCGACTCGCCGCCGCTGGCGCCGAAGAAGGAGTCCTTGGGGATCCGGCTTTCRATGAACACGCTGTCGCCGGCGTCGCGGCGCTTGCGGCCGAGCACGCGGTAGAGCAGCAAGCCGATCAGCAGCGCGATCAGCGCCGCCGCACCGGCCATCAGCGGGTTGTCGAGCAGTTCGGCGAAGAAGCTGGGTTGCTCGGGCGGTGGCGGGGGGGGCGCCTTGGCGACCGGCTTGGGCGCAGCCGCGGGAGGGGTGGCAGCGGGCGCGGCCGCTGCGGTATCGGCCGGCTTGGGGCTGCTGGCGTCGGTGGCGGCTGCAACCGATGGAGCGGACGCAGCCGCCGCGGGCGCAACCACGGCCGGCGGCGTCGCGGCGGCGGGCGTGCCTGCTGCGGCCGAAGCTGCTGCTGCAGCAACTGGCGCTGCAACTGCCGCTGCAACTGGCGCAGCGGCAGGTGCGGGGCTGGCGGCTGCGGCCGAGGCAGCGGCCGACGCCGGACTGGCTGCCGCTGGCGTCGTGCCGCTGGCGGCCTGGATCTTGTTCAGCTCGGAGATGTTCTTCGACAKCTCGGCGACCCGGGCGTTGCTGGCCTGCGCCTGGCGCGCCTGTGCAATCTGCTCTTCGGTCGGCCGGCCCGGGGCGATGCCCTGGGAGATCTTGAGCTTGTCGCTGGCGGCATTGGCCGCGTTGCGGTCCTCGACATTGGCCTGCAGCTTGCCCGAGGCCTGGCGGTCGGCATCGGCGACCCGCGATGTCGGCGCGTTGTCGGCGAGGCGACGCCGGTACTCGCCGAAATCCTGGCTCTGCGCGGTCACCGTGCGGCGCGCCTCGCCTGGCGGGACGGCTTCGGCCTGGGGCGTACCGGGCATCTCCAGCACTGCGCCGGCCTTGATCCGGTTCACGTTGCCGCCGATGAWGGCGTTGGGGTTGGCGCGCAGCAGGGCCACGAGCATCTGGTCGAGCGAGACCTCGGCCGGCTTGTAGGCGGCCGCGATCTTGCCGGCGGTATCGCCGGCCTGGACTTTCACGTGTTCGCCGGCGCCGGTGCGCACCGTGCCGCTTTCCGCCGGGGCGGGCGGCGCTGCAGGCGCCGCAGCGACGGCGCGCTCGCGGCGGCTCGGAGGCGCCGCCTGCACGACGGTCGGGGCGACGCGTTGCGGTGGCGGCGCGCTGATCTGCGGAGCGATCGGAGCCACCGGGGCGGCAGCCTGGCGGCTGGCCGGCGGGTCGAGCAGGACCGTGTAGTCGCGCACGATGCGCCCGGTGTTCCAGTTGGCTTCGAGCAACAGGTCGACGAAAGGCTCGCTGAGCAGCCGATTGCTGGTGAGGCGAATGACGTAGCGGCCATCGGGACGCTTCTGGACGCCGGCCCGGACATCCGACAGCGCCGCGTTGTAGGGAACCCCGGCGGCGCGGAAAGCCTCGGAGGAGGCGATGTTGACCTTCAGTCCACCGGCTTCGGCCGGCGTGATCTCGGTGACTTCGATTTCTGCGCGCAGCGGTTCGCCCAGCGCCGACTGAACATTCAACCGTCCCAGCGTCAACGCGCTGGCGTCGACCGCCAATGCGCCCAATGCCAAGCCGACCGCAGCGCTGAGGAGGGTGAGCTGGCCACGACCGGCGTTCGTCGTACTCGGAGGAAGGGCCGAAAGGCGGGCCGCAGGCAACGGTTGTCGTGTCATGCTGGTAGGGGGCAGCTCGGCCCAAATGTGTAAGGGGACGTTAACATCAAGACCTTGCACTGACAAGGCGACAAGGCTTATCTACCCAGTGCGTGCAAACTTCGTCATGCATTTGTCGTTGCGGTTGAGCAACGCTCGCCCGCAGTTGGCTCACTTCGCTTTGGCCGGCGCAGCCAGGCCTGTTGGTGAAACACCGCGGAACCGGCTTCGCCGGGCCGCTGGTGTTGCCCCCGGCAGGGGGTGGGCGCCCGGACACGAAGTGCCGGGCAACCTGGGGGCGAACTCATTCCTCCAGCAGGATGCGCAGCATGCGGCGCAGCGGTTCGGCGGCGCCCCACAGCAGTTGGTCGCCGATAGTGAAGGCGCCCACGTACTCCGGACCCATCGCAAGCTTGCGCACGCGGCCGACCGGAATCGTCATCGTGCCGGTGACGGCCACCGGCGTCAGGTCGCGGACCGTGGCCTCGCGGGTGTTCGGCACCACCTTGACCCACTCGTTGTCGGCCGCCATCAGCGCCTCGATGTCGGCCACCGGAACGTCCTTTTTGAGCTTGAAGGTCAGCGCCTGGCTGTGGCAGCGCATCGCGCCGATGCGCACGCAGAAGCCGTCGACCGGCGTCGCGGCGGTGCCGAAGCCCGCGCCCTGGCCGAGGATCTTGTTGGTCTCGGCGCCACCCTTCCACTCTTCCTTGCTCATGCCGTCGCCCAGGTCCTTGTCGATCCAGGGGATCAGGCTGCCGCCGAGCGGGGCGCCGAAGTTCGCGGTTTCAGCGGCGCTCAGCGACTGCTGCTTGGCCAGCACCTTGCGGTCGATCTCGAGGATCGCCGACTTCGGGTCGTCGAGCAGCGCGCGCACCTCGGCGTTGAGGGTGCCGAACTGGGTCAGCAGCTCGCGCATGTGCTGCGCGCCGCCACCCGAGGCCGCCTGGTAGGTCATGCTGGTCATCCACTCGACCAGGCCGGCCTTGTAGAGCGCGCCCACGCCCATCAGCATGCAGCTGACGGTGCAGTTGCCGCCGATCCAGTTCTTGCCGCCCTTGGCGAGCGCGTTCTGGATCACCGGCAGGTTGACCGGATCGAGCACGATGATCGTGTCGTCGTTCATGCGCAGCGTGGACGCGGCGTCGATCCAGTGGCCCTTCCAGCCGGCCGCACGCAGCTTCGGGAACACCTCGGTCGTGTAGTCGCCGCCTTGGGCGGTGACGACGATGTCGCACTTCTTGAGTGCCTCGATGTCGTGGGCGTCCTTCAGCGTGGTCTCGTTCTTCGCCATCGCCGGGGCCTTGCCGCCGGCGTTCGAAGTCGAGAAGAAGACCGGCTCGATCAGTCCGAAGTCGCCTTCGGCCTGCATCCGGTCCATGAGGACCGAGCCGACCATGCCGCGCCAGCCCACGAGGCCGACCAGAGGTTGATTTGCGTTCGCCATTTCAAATTGCCCTTGTGAAAAAAGAAACTGTCTTCTCTTTGCGCCCGGCTCGTCAGAGCCGGGAAGGGCGTGACGAAGCGGGCTGGTTTAGCCGGTAATCGTCTTTTTGGTGATGGCAGCCACCACGGCATCGCCCATCTCGCGGGTGCCGACCTTGGTCGTGCCTGCGGACCAGATGTCTGCCGTGCGCAGCCCCTGGGCCAGCACGGACTTGACCGCCGACTCGATCCGGTCGGCAGCCTCGGGCTGGTTGAGGGAAAAGCGAAGCATCATGGCAGCGGACAGGATTGTAGCCAAAGGATTGGCAACCCCTTTGCCGGCAATGTCGGGCGCGCTGCCGTGGCTGGGCTCGTAGAGGCCCTGGTTGCTGGCGTTCAGCGAGGCCGAGGGCAGCATGCCGATCGAGCCGGTGAGCATCGCGGCCTCGTCCGACAGGATGTCGCCGAACATGTTGCCGGTGACCACCACGTCGAACTTCTTGGGTGCCTTGACCAGCTGCATGGCAGCGTTGTCGACGTACATGTGGTCGAGTTCGATGTCGGGATATTCGCGGCCGACCTCGGTCACGATGTCCTTCCAGAACTGGAAGGTCTCGAGCACGTTGGCCTTGTCGACGCTGGTCACGCGCTTGCTGCGCTTGCGCGCCGCCTGGAAGGCGACGTGGGCGATGCGCTCGACCTCGGGGCGCGAATAGCGCATGGTGTCGAAGGCTTCCTCGGCGCCCGGGAAGTGGCCGTCGACCGCGGTGCGGCGGCCGCGCGGCTGGCCGAAATAGATGTCGCCGGTCAGTTCGCGAATGATCAGGATGTCCAGCCCCGCGATCAGCTCGGGCTTCAGGCTCGAGGCGTCCACCAGCTGCTCGTAGCAGATGGCCGGGCGGAAGTTGGCGAACAGGCCGAGGTTCTTGCGCAGGCCCAGGATGGCCTGCTCGGGGCGCAGCGAGCGTTCGAGCTTGTCGTACTTCCAGTCCCCCACGGCGCCGAACAGCACCGCGTCGGCTTCCTTGGCCAGTTTCAGCGTGGACTCGGGCAGCGGGTGGCCGTGGGCCTCGTAGGCGGCGCCGCCGACCAGCGCCTGTTCGGTCTCGAAGGACAGGTCGAGCACATCGAGGACGCGGATCGCCTCGGCAACGATTTCGGTGCCGATGCCATCACCGGGGAGGACTGCGATTTTCATGAGCTTGTACGGAGAAGATTGAACAATGGATTTCAGGCGATGAGTTGGTGCGACAGCCAGGGCTTCTTGGCCAGGCGCTCGGCTTCGAAGGCCGCGATCTTGTCCTTGTGGCGCAGGGTCAGGCCGATGTCGTCGAGGCCGTTGAGCAGGCAGTACTTGCGGAAGGCCTGGACCTCGAACGGGAGCTCGCTGCCGTCCGGCTTGACGACCACCTGGCGCTCGAGGTCGACGGTCAGGCTGTAGCCCGGAAAGGCGAGGGTCTCGTCGAACAGCTGCGCCACCTGGGCTTCGCTCAGCACGATCGGCAACAGGCCGTTCTTGAAGCTGTTGTTGAAGAAGATGTCGGCGTAGCTCGGCGCGATGATGGCGCGGAAGCCGTATTGGTCGAGTGCCCACGGTGCGTGCTCGCGCGACGAGCCGCAGCCGAAGTTCTTGCGCGCCAGCAGCACCGAGGCGCCGGCGTAGCGCGGCTGGTTCAGCACGAAGTCGGGGTTCGGCTTGCGCGACTTCGGATCCTGGCCCGGCTCGCCCGGGTCCAGGTAGCGCCAGGCGTCGAACAGATTGGGCCCGAAGCCGGTCTTGCGGATCGACTTCAGGAACTGCTTCGGGATGATCGCGTCGGTGTCGACGTTCTCGCGGTCCATCGGTGCCACGAGGCCCTTGTGCACGGTGAATTTCTGCATGGTGATGTCTATCTGGTCAGTTGAGAACAGAGCAAAAATTGCTTCGCAATTCTTGGTCTGTTCCGCAAGGTTTCATGAGAACTGGCGGACGTCGACGAAGTGGCCATGGACCGCGGCTGCGGCGGCCATGGCCGGGCTCACGAGGTGGGTGCGGCCACCGGCGCCCTGGCGGCCTTCGAAGTTGCGGTTGCTGGTCGAGGCGCAGCGCTCGCCCGGCTCGAGCCGGTCGGCGTTCATCGCCAGGCACATCGAGCAGCCGGGTTCACGCCATTCGAAGCCTGCCGCCTTGAAGATCTGGTCCAGGCCTTCGCGCTCCGCCTGTTCCTTGACCAGGCCCGAGCCCGGCACCACCATGGCGAGCTTGACGTTCTTGGCCACCTTCTGGCCCAGCCGCTTGACCATCGCCGCGRCCTCGCGCATGTCCTCGATGCGGCTGTTGGTGCAGGAGCCGATGAAGACCTTGTCGATCAGGATGTCGTTCATCGGCTTGTTCGGCTCCAGGCCCATGTAGGCCAGCGCGYGCTCGATCGCGCCGCGCTTGTTGGCGTCCTTTTCCTTGTCCGGGTCGGGCACGCGGCCGTCCACCGGAACCACCATCTCGGGCGAGGTGCCCCAGGTGACTTGCGGCTTGATCTGCGCGGCGTCGAGCTCGACCACCAGGTCGAAGTGCGCGCCGGGGTCGGACTGCAGCGTCTTCCAGTAGGCGACGGCCTGGTCCCATTCGACGCCGGTCGGCGCCAGCGGGCGGCCCTGGACGTAGGCGATGGTCTTGTCGTCCACTGCCACCAGCCCGGCGCGGGCGCCGGCCTCGATCGCCATGTTGCAGACCGTCATGCGGCCTTCCATGCTCAGGTCGCGGATCGCCGAACCGGCGAACTCGATGGTGTAGCCGGTGCCGCCGGCGGTGCCGATCCTGCCGATGATCGCGAGCACGATGTCCTTGGCGGTGCAGCCCAGCGGCAGCTTGCCTTCAACCTTCACGAGCAGGTTCTTGGCCTTTTTGGCGAGCAGGGTCTGGGTCGCCATCACGTGCTCGACCTCGCTGGTGCCGATGCCGTGCGCGAGCGCGCCGAAAGCGCCGTGGGTCGAGGTGTGCGAGTCGCCGCAAACCACGGTCATGCCGGGCAAGGTGGCGCCCGACTCGGGCCCGATCACGTGCACGATGCCCTGGCGCTTGCTCAGGAACGGGAAGAAGGCGGCGGCGCCGAATTCCTTGATGTTCGTGTCCAGCGTGGTGATCTGTTCCTTGCTGACGGGATCGGTGATGCCGTCGTAGCCCAGTTCCCAGTGGGTGGTCGGCGTGTTGTGGTCGGCCGTCGCGACCACCGAGCTGATGCGCCAGAGCTTGCGGCCGGCCTCGCGCAGTCCTTCGAAAGCCTGAGGGCTGGTGACTTCATGCACCAGGTGGCGGTCGATGTAGAGGATCGAGGTGCCGTCTTCCTCGGTGTGGACGACGTGTTCGTCCCAGAGTTTGTCGTAGAGCGTGCGTGCCATGGGTCTCTTTCGTGGGAGGGTGATTGTCTTATGCGGCGAGCTGCGCGGGCGTCGCGTCAGCAGGGGTATGCAGGTGCTTGACGAGCATGCGGGCGGCAACCGGCAGGGTCGAGAAGTCGCGTGCGATCAGGCGGATCTGGCGCGCGGCCCAGGCGTCGTTGAGCGCGATGCTGGTCAGGCCGCGGCCGATGCCGCCCTGCATCAGTTCGAAGGCGCGCAGCGGCATCACGCCGACGCCGAGTCCGTTCTCGATCATCCGGCACATYGCGTCGAGGCCCGTCACGTGGATGCGCAGGCGGATGCTGCGGCTTGCGGCCAGCGCGGCCTGGTGCATCGCGACGTAGATCGAGCTGTTGGTGTGCAGGCCGACGTGGTCGTAGTCCAGCGAGTCGACGAAATCGATCGCGCGTTCGCACGCCAGTGCGTGGCCGGCGGGCACGATCAGCGTCAGCGCGTCGTCGCGGTAGGGCAGGCTCTGCAGGTCGGCCGCGCCGTCGGCGAGGTGGCAAACGCCGAGGTCGGCCGCGCCCTCGTGAACGGCGCGCACGACCTCGCTGCTCAAGTGCTCTTCGAGGTCGATCTTGATCGCGTCGTGCTCGCGCGTGAAGGCGCCGAGATCCTCGGGAAGGAACTGAACGATGGCCGAGATGTTGGCGTGCACCCGGACATGCCCGCGCACGCCATCGGCGTATTCGCTGAGTTCGCCCTGCATCTTCTCGAGGCTGTAGAGCACCGATCGCGCATGGTGCAGCAGGCTCTCGCCGGCCGGCGTCAGGTCGACGCCGCGCGCGTGGCGGTAGAGCAGGGGGGTGCCGAGGGTGGCTTCGAGGTCGGACAGCCGCTTGCTGATCGCCGAAGCCGCGATGAACTCGCGTTCCGCCGCGCGACCGATGCTGCCGAGTTCGCAGACAGCCACGAACAACTGCAGCGACGTGAGGTCGATGCGGCGGGCGAAACTGCGTTCGGAAGAGGTCATTGGGGCTTTGGCATCTCGTTCAGAGATGGAAGCCCACATTTTCTCTCAGTTTCAATGAGGAAGCCATCGCGATCGGCGATGGCTTCGATGCCGCGGCGCGATGAGCGGCGCGGGAATGGCGCTTATTGCTTCTTGGTCGCGGCGTCTTCCATCTTCTGGCCACCCTTCTGGATGTCCTGGCCGGCACCCTTCATGGTGTTGCAGCCGGCCAGCGGCACGGCGAAGGCGAAGACGACGGCGATCATGGCAGCGAGTTTCTTCATGGTGGAACTCCTTGGGGTGGATGACGCCATGAAGTTATTCGCCCGCAGTTCGGCTTCCTGTCAGCCAAAACGCAAAAAAGCTGCCCGAAGGCAGCTTTCCTGTGTGAGAGCCTGACGGCGATCAGCGTTGTGCGATGGGCTTGACGTCGCGCTTGACCGAGCCTTCGAAGAGTTGGCGCGGACGGCCGATCTTGTAGTCCGGGTCGCCGATCATCTCGTTGAGCTGGGCAATCCAGCCGACCGTGCGCGCGAGCGCGAAGACGGCGGTGAACAGCGGCACCGGGATGCCGATCGCGCGCTGCACGATGCCCGAATAGAAGTCGACGTTCGGGTAGAGCTTGCGCGAGACGAAGTATTCGTCTTCCAGGGCGATCTTCTCGAGCGCCATGGCGAGCTTGAACAGGGGATCGTTCTCGAGGCCCAGTTCGCCCAGCACTTCCTTGCAGGTTTCCTGCATCAGCTTGGCGCGCGGGTCGTAGTTCTTGTAGACGCGATGCCCGAAGCCCATCAGCTTGACGTTCGAGTTCTTGTCCTTGACCTGCTTGATGAACTCGCCGATCTTGTCGACGCCGCCCGCCTTCTGGATGTCGTAGAGCATGTTGAGCGCCGCCTCGTTGGCGCCGCCGTGGGCCGGGCCCCAGAGGCAGGCCACGCCGGCCGCGATCGCCGCGAAGGGGTTGGTGCCCGACGAGCCGCACAGGCGCACGGTCGAGGTCGAGGCGTTCTGCTCGTGGTCGGCGTGCAGGATGAAGATGCGGTCGAGCGCGCGCTCGAGTACCGGGCTCACCTTGTACTCCTCGCACGGCGTCGCGAACATCATGTGCAGGAAGTTGCCCGCATAGCTGAGGTCGTTCTTCGGGTACATGTAGGGCTGGCCCACGGTGTACTTGTAGGCCATGGCGACCAGCGTCGGCATCTTCGCGATCAGGCGGATCGCGGCGATCTCGCGGTGCTTCGGATTGTTGATGTCCGTGCTGTCGTGATAGAAGGCCGACAGCGCGCCGACCAGGCCGGTCATGATGGCCATCGGGTGCGCGTCGCGGCGGAAACCGCGCAGGAAGAACTGCATCTGCTCGTTGACCATCGTGTGATTGGTCACGAGCTTCGTGAAGCTGGTCTTCTTGGCCTGGTCGGGCAGCTCGCCGTACAGCAGCAGGTGGCAGGTCTCGAGGAAGTCGCAGTTGGTTGCGAGCTGCTCGATCGGGTAGCCGCGGTACAGCAGTTCGCCCTTGTCGCCGTCGATGTAGGTGATGGCCGATTCGCACGAGGCCGTCGACATGAAGCCCGGGTCGTAGGTGAACATGCCCGTCTGGGCGTAGAGCTTGCGGATGTCGATCACGTCAGGGCCGAGGGTCCCCTTGTAGATCGGCAGCTCGACGTTCTGTCCGCCGTTGCTGAACGACAGCGTGGCCTTGTTCTCGGATGCTTTCATTTCGAGTGTCTTTCAAAGAATGGATCAGGAAGATAGGAATTGCGCACCGTCGCTGCGCATCAGTCGCAGCAGTTCGACCACCTCGGCCCCGGCCCATCCGGGCTCGGGCTCCTTTCGCGCGAGCAGGAGGTCGAGCAGGTCGTTGTCCGACAGGTCCATCAATGTCTCCAGTGCCTGTGCCTGCCCGCGGGTCAGGCTTGCCTCGTGCCGTTCGAAGAAGCGGGCAATGAACAGGTCGTTTTCAAGCAGGCCGCGCCGGCAGCGCCACTTGAGCTTGCTCAGCGCACGCACGCTGATCGGCTCGGAGAGGTCGTCGGTGGCTTGCATGGGGTCCGTCACTCGGGCTAGATGGCGCGACGCACCATGAGTTCCTTGATCTTGCCGATCGCCCGGGTCGGGTTCAGGTTCTTGGGGCACACGTCGACGCAGTTCATGATCGAGTGGCAGCGGAACAGGCGATACGGGTCTTCAAGGTTGTCCAGGCGCTCGCCGGTGGCTTCGTCGCGGCTGTCGGCGATGAAGCGGTAGGCTTGCAGCAGCCCGGCCGGGCCGACGAACTTGTCGGGGTTCCACCAGAAGCTCGGGCAGCTGGTCGAGCAGCTCGCGCACAGGATGCACTCGTACAGGCCGTTGAGCTCGTCGCGCTCCTCGGGCGACTGCAGGCGCTCCTTCTCGGGCGGCACGGTGTCGTTCTGCAGGTAGGGCTTGATCGAGTTGTACTGCTTGAAGAACTGCGTCATGTCCACGATCAGGTCGCGGATCACCGGCAGGCCGGGCAGCGGCTTGAGCACGATCGTGCCCTTGAGCGTGAGCATGTTGGTCAGGCAGGCCAGGCCGTTCTTGCCGTTGATGTTCATCGCGTCCGAGCCGCAGACGCCTTCGCGGCAAGAGCGGCGGAACGACAGCGTCGGGTCCTGCGCCTTGAGCTTCATGAGGGCGTCGAGCAGCATGCGCTCGTGGCCGTCGAGTTCGATCTCGATGGTCTGCATGTAGGGCTTGGCGTCCTTGTCCGGGTCGTAGCGGTAGATTTGGAATGTGCGCTTCATCGTGATGTCCTTGTGATGCTTTCCCGGGCCTTAGAACGTGCGGACCTTCGGCGGCACCGAGGCCACCGTCAGCGGCTGCAGCTTGACCGGCTTGTACGAGAGGCGGTTGTCCTGGCTGTACCAGAGCGTGTGCTTCATCCAGTTGGCGTCGTCGCGGCCCAGCGGCGCGACCGGATCGTCGGCCGGGCGCTCGTAGTCCTCGACCGTGTGGGCGCCGCGGCATTCGCGGCGGGCGGCGGCCGAGACCATCGTGGCCTGCGCCACTTCGATCAGGTTGTCGACTTCGAGGGCTTCGATGCGCGCGGTGTTGAACACGCGCGACTTGTCCTTGAGGGTGACGGCGGCGACGCGCTTGCGGACCTCGGCGATCTTCTGCACGCCTTCGTCCATCGTGGCCTGCTTGCGGAACACGGCCGCGTGCTGCTGCATCACCGAGCGGATCTCGTTGGCCACGTCCTGCGCGTACTCGCCCGAGGTCGAGGCCTCGAGCTGGTTCAGGCGCTCCAGGGTGCGG
>NZ_JBFUCI010000094.1:0-17703 GCF_056405335.1 Variovorax sp. P1_H12_2 | reverse complement strand
AACGTGATCAGCGGCGCCGGCCACGACGCGGTGTACCTGGCGCGTGTCTGCCCGACCGCAATGATCTTCGTGCCTTGTCTCGACGGCATCAGCCACAACGAGATCGAGGACGCGCAGCCCGACCACCTGGAGGCCGGATGCAATGTGCTGATGCAGGCGATGCTGCAAAGCGCGGGGGTGGTGACATCGTGAAAATCCTGATCGCCCGGCTCAATCACGAGACCAACACCTTCTCGCCCGTGCCCACGCCGCTGGCCGCCTTCGGGCCCGACGGCCCGAGCTTCGGCGAGCAGGCCTATCGCGACAACAAGGGCATGCGTACCGCGATGTCGGCCTTCATCGACCTGGCCGAGCAGGCGGGTGCGACGCTGGTCACGCCGGTGTCCGCTTCGGCCAATCCCAGCGGGCCGGTCGACGCGCAGGCCTACACCACCTTGTGCCAGAGCATCCTCGATGCCGCGCCGGGGTGCGATGCGATCCTGCTCGACCTGCACGGCGCGATGGTGGCGCAGAACAGCGTGGACGGCGAAGGCGAGCTGCTCGCGCGGCTGCGCGCCGCGGCGCCCGGCGTGCCGATCGGCGTGGCGCTCGACCTGCATGCCAACGTGACGGCGGCGATGGTCGGCAACGCGGACGTGATCGTCGGCTTCAAGACCTACCCGCACATCGACATGTACGAAACCGGCGAGCACGCGGGCCGCCTGCTGCTGGACCTGCTCGCCGGTCGGAGCCGACCCGCGATGCGGTGGCACTCGCTGCCGCTGATGGCGCACACGCTGCGCAGCGCCTCCTTCACCGGCGCGATGCAGCGCGCGATCGAAGCGGCGCGCGAAGCCGAAAAGGCCGAATCGCTCGCGGTGTCGATCTTCGCGGGCTTCTCGCTGTCCGACATCGAGGCGCCCTGCATGAGCGTGGTGGTGGTCGATGCGCAGTCGCCCGAGCGCGCCCAGGCCACGGCCGATCGCATCGCGGCGCAGATGTGGAGCGAGCGGGAGGCTTTCGTCTACCGCAGTGAACCCCTGGCGGCATCGATCGCGCGCGCCAAGGTGATCGCGCAGGGCGCCACGCGCCCGGTGCTGCTGCTCGACCATGGCGACAACTGCATGTCCGGCGGCAGCTGCGACACCATGGATGTGCTGCAGGAAGCGCTGGCCCAGGGACTCGACGGCATCGGCGTCGGGCCGCTGTGCGATCCGCAGGCCGTGAGCGAGCTCATCGCGGCGGGCGTGGGCGCGACGGTGACGGTGGCACTCGGCAACAAGGTGTCGCTGGCAGGCATCGGCCTCGTGAAGACGCCGCTGCAGCTGACAGGCACGGTGCGCACCATCAGCAACGGCGAGTACGTGATCACCGGTCCCACCTACACCGGCCAGCGCGCCAGCATGGGCCGCACGGTGCTGTTCGACATCGGCGCGGCACGCATCGTCGTCACCGAGCGCACCCAGGAACCCTGGGACATCGGTGTCTTCGAATGCGCGGGCCTCGATCCGCGCGGCGAGCGCTTCCTGCTGCTCAAGTCGCGCATGTACTGCCGACCGGTGTTCGAGCCGCTGTCCGCCGCGCTGGTCGAGTGCGACAGCCCGGGGGTGACGAGTTCGGACTATGGGCTGTTTCCGTTTTCCAAGGTACGGCGCCCGGTCTTCCCGCTCGATCCCGCTTGAGCGTGCACGCGGGCCGGGGCTACGCCTTGGCGCGCGAGGGGGCCTTTTTCGCCTTGAAGCTCCACCACGGCAGCAGCGTGCTCAACGACTCGACCTCGCCGCTGCTGGCGCTTTCGTAGCCCGGCAGCGTGCCGAGCTGGTGCTGCCAGGCGGCGCCGCGCAGCAGCACCAGCAGGGCCTGGATGGCCGGCTGTTCGAGCGCCGATTTGAGGCAGGCCAGGTGGTAGCGCTCCTGCACCAGCGGCACGAAGCCCAGGCCCGCGCCGAGCGCCGCCGATTCGATCCCGAGCGCCGCATCGGCCTCGCCGGCGGCCACCGCATGCGCGGCGGCCGCGTGCGAGGGCTCGTGCCGGGCATAGCCGTCGATGGCGTCGGCCGTCAGGCCGTCGCGCTCCAGCAGCTCATCGAGCAACACGCGCGTGCCGGTGCCGATCGACCGGTTCACGTAGCGAGCGCGGCGGGCGGCGACGTCGGCCAGGTTCCGCAAGCCGAGCGGATTGCCGGGCGCGACGATCAGGCCTTGGGTGCGGCGCGCGAAACCGATGATCTTGTGCAGTCCGGGCTTGAGCAGCGGCTTGTAGGTGCGCTGCGCGAGCGAGCCGGTCGGCGGCCGTTCCAGCGTGTGGAAACCCGCCATCACGCAGCGTCCCTGGTTCAGCGCGCTGATCGCATCCACGCTGCCGGTGAAGCGGATGTCGAGTTGCAGCCGGGCGGTGGCCGCCGCGTGCGCGCGCAGCAGCACCAGTGCATCGTCGTGGCTGGCGTGCAGGCTCAGGACGTGCGTGCTGTCGTCGAAGGCGAGCGCGAAGGCGCGTTCGAGGTCGGCATGCAGCGCCTCGATCTGGGGTGCCAGCCGGGCCTGGGCCTGGCGTTCGGCCCACAGCAGCTTGTCGCCGAACTCGGAGAGCTGGGCCGAGCGGCCCTGGTCGCCAGTCACCAGCGGGTGCCCCAGTGTCTGTTCCCAGCGCTTGAGCTCGCCCCAGACGTGGCGGTACGAATAGCCCACGGCCCGTGCGGCGGCCGAGATCGATCCGTGTTCGCGCACCGCGTGCAGCAACTCCATCAGCGGGTTGCGAATCAGCGTCCGGCCGTGGCGGCGGGGTGCGATGGCGTAGGAGAGTTCGATCTGCTGCACGAGGGAGGAAAAGAGAAGAGAGAGCACCGAGGATTATGCAGAGCCGCCCTTCAACCTATGCAAGTGATTGCATAGGTTGGCGGCGCACGCCTGCCCATACTGCTGCGCTCCCCGCTTCCCGCTCCACGCCTTGCATGAACACCTTCGCCGACAGCGCCGCTGCCGCCTGGCACCTGGTCGTCTCCGCCGACCCCTTGCTGCTTGCCATCGTCGGCCGCTCGCTGGCGGTCAGTGCGACGGCCTGCGTGCTGGCCTGCGGCTTCGGCCTGCTGCTGGGCGCCTGGCTCGCGGTGGCGCGTTTTCCGGGGCGCGGCCTGCTGCTGACGCTGCTCAACACGCTGCTGGCGCTGCCCTCGGTGGTGGTGGGCCTGGTGATCTACCTGCTGCTCTCGCGCTCGGGTCCGCTGGGTTTCCTGGGCTGGCTGTTCTCGTTCAAGGCGATGGTGCTGGCCCAGACCATCCTCGTGTTGCCGGTGGTCACGGCGCTGACGCGCCAGACCATCGAGGACGCCGACCGCGCCCACGGCGAGCAGCTGCGCTCGCTCGGCGCCGGCAACTTCGTGCGTTCGCTGCTGCTGGTGGCGGACGAGCGCTATGCGCTGATCACCGTGGTGATCGCCGCCTTCGGCCGCGCGGTGTCGGAAGTCGGCGCGGTGATGATCGTCGGCGGCAACATCGACGGCTTCACGCGCGTGATGACCACCGCGATCGCGCTCGAAACCAGCAAGGGCGACCTGCCCCTGGCGCTGGCGTTGGGCCTGGTGCTGCTCGCCGTGGTGCTGGTGCTCAACCTGGCGATCGCGGCGGTGCGCGGCTGGCGCGAGCGGGTCGACGGCGGCATGGTCGACGCGGCCGGCGCGCGGCGGCTGGAGGTTGCGCCATGAGCCGAACGGCAAAAGGCCCGGCTGCGGGCACGCCTCTGTTCAGTCTCCATGCGGCCGAAGTGCGCTTCGGCGAGGTGCAGGCGCTGGCGCCCACCCATCTGACCATCCATGCCGGCGAGCGGGTCGCGCTGATCGGCGCCAACGGCAGCGGCAAGAGCAGCCTGCTGCGGATGCTGCATGGCCTGGTCCCGCACGCGGCGGGCGTCTTCGCGAGCCGGGTGCCGCGCAAGGCGCAGGCCATGCTGTTCCAGCGGCCGCACATGCTGCGCGCCAGCGTGCGCAACAACGTCGCGCTGGCGCTCTGGCTGCACGGTGTGCCGTGGCGCCTGGCGCAGCGCGAGGCCGTGGCGGCGCTGGCACGGGTCGGCCTGGCCGAGCTCGAAGGCCGCAACGCGCGCACGCTGTCGGGCGGCCAGCAGCAGCGCCTGGCGCTCGCGCGGGCCTGGGCGCTGCACCCGGACGTGCTGCTGCTCGACGAGCCGACCGCCAGCCTCGACCCGACCGCCAAGCGCGAGGTCGAGGCCCTGATCGCCGAGGCCGCGCAGGGCCGCACGCTGGTATTCGCCAGCCACAACCTCGGCCAGGTCAAGCGTCTCGCGAGCCGTGTCATCTACCTGGAGCACGGCCGCGTGCTGGCCGACCTCCCGGTCCGGGATTTCTTCGGCGGTCCCTTGCCCGCCGAAGCCCGTCTGTTCGTCAAAGGAGAACTGGTATGAAGTCGTTCAATCTGTCCCGAAGCCTGATGTCGGTGCTGGGCGCGGTGGTCGTCGCGGCGAGCGCGCTGTCGGCCCACGCCGAGACCCTCACCATGGCCTCGACCACCTCGACCGAGCAGTCGGGCCTGTTCTCGCACCTGCTGCCGGCCTTCAGGCAGGCCAGCGGCATCGACGTCAAGGTGGTCGCGGTCGGCACCGGCCAGGCGATCGACATGGCCAAGCGCGGCGATGCCGACGTGCTGTTCGTGCACGACACGGCGGCCGAGGAGAAGTTCGTCGCCGACGGCTTCGCCGCCAGGCGTTTCCCGGTGATGTACAACGACTTCGTGCTGGTCGGCCCCAAGGGCGATCCGGCCGGCATCAAGGGCAAGGACATCGCCGCGGCGTTGAAGAAGATCGCCGCCTCCAATGCGCCCTTCGTCTCGCGCGGCGACAAGAGCGGCACCGATGCCGCCGAGCGCCGGCTGTGGTCGCAGACCGGCATCGGCGAAAAGGCCGGCCAGCCGCTGGCGAACGACAGGAAGGGCACGGGCTACAAGGAGTGCGGCTGCGGCATGGGTCCGGCGCTCAACATCGCGGCGTCGAGCGGCGCCTATGTGCTGGCCGACCGCGGCACCTGGCTCAGCTTCAAGAACCGCGCCGATCTCGCGGTGCTGGTGGAGGGCGACAAGCGCCTGTTCAACCAGTACGGCGTGATGGTGGTGAGCCCGGCGAAGTTCCCGCAGCTCAACGGCGCGGGCGCGCAGAAGTTCGTCGACTGGATCATCTCTCCCGTGGGCCAGTCGACCATCGCGGCCTACAAGATTGGCGGCGAGCAATTGTTTTTCCCGAACGCTGAATAGGGCTCGCCCCCCAGGTTGGCTCACTTCGTGTAGCCGCCCACCCCCCTGCCGGGGGGCAACACCAGCGGCCCGGCGAAGCCGGTTCCGCGGTGTTTCACGAAGGGGCCGGGCTTCGCCGGCCGGTGGAGCGCCGAGCCGAGTCCCTGCCGCCCTGAGGCTCAGGCCTCCGCGGCCTGCAACAGCGCGTGCAGCGCGGCGACCTGACGGCGCAGGTCTTCGTTCTCGGCCGTCAACTCGGCGACGCGCTGCGTCAGCCGCTCGACGGCGTCCGGTTCTTCCGACGTCTGCGTTTTTTCCGGTTCCGCACGCGTGGGGCGCTTGGCCTCGCGCACGCGCTTCGCCGCCTGCTTGAGCTCGTCCTTGCCGCCGTTGGCCGCGGCCACCTGTTCTTCGGCCGGCAGGCTGGCCACGGCCGCCGCGGCATTGATCGAGATCGTGCCGGACTTGACCGCGGCCACCAGCTCGGGCGCCGCCTGCTTCTGGATCTTCTCGATCATCACCACCTGGCTGCTGCTCAGGCGCGCCGCCTTGGCGATGGCTTCGCGGCTGTTCAGGGGCGCTTGCGGCGGCAGTGCCGGATCGGCATCGAAGGGCGGATCGTCGGCGGCATCGGACGGGGCCGCGGATGCGCGGGCTTGCCGTCCGGCCACGATCTCCTTCTTTCGCAGCGCCAGCACGCCGCGCAGGAAGTCCGAGACGCTGCGCCGGCCCAGGTGCTGGTCGATCATCCACAGGTGCACGTCCTCCAGGGACTGGAAGCGCGTGTTCTGCACCGTCTGGAACGGCAGGCCGTGCTTCTGGCAGATGCCGTAGCGGTTGTGGCCGTCCACCAGCACCTCGCCCCACAGCACGAGGGCATCGCGGCAGCCTTCGGCCAGGATGCTGCGCTCGAGCGCTTCGTATTCCTCCGGGGTCAGGGGGTCGATATAGGATTTCAGGTCTTCGTTGACGACGATGTTCATGGAGGCGGGGTTCGGGGACGAGGGGCGGGATTCTAGGTGCAGACTCAGCGGTCCATCGGCAGGTAGAGGCTTTCCTTGACCTCTTCCATCACGACATAGCTGCGCGATTCGGCGGTCACGGGCAGCTTCTTGAGCAGGCCGCCCAGCAGGTCGCGGTAGTCGCTCATGGCGCGCAGCCGCGCCTTGATGAGGTAGTCGAAGCCGCCCGACACCAGGTGGCATTCCATCACCTCGGGCACGAGCAGCAGCTCCTCGCGCACCTGGTCGAAGACGTCGCCCGACTTCGACGACAGCGTGATCTCGACGAACACCAGCAAGGTCTTGCCGACGGCCTGCGGATCGATGCGCGCGTGGTAGCCGGTGATCACGCCCTCGCGCTCCATGCGCCGTACGCGCTCGGAGCAGGGCGAGGTCGACAGGCCGATCTGCTCGGCCAGATCGGTCATCGAAATGCGGCCCTGGCGCTGCAGGATGTCGAGGATTTTCCGGTCGGTGCGGTCGAGTTCGGTCATTTCACTCCCGGAGGGCGGTTGGAGGCAGGAAGGCAGCTGAAATCACTGCAGAGAGGCATTATTTCAGTGGAGTTTATCGGGATTGAATTCATACCATTGACTCCTTACCTGTTCTCTGGGAGTTTGGCGATGAAAGTGATCGTTTTGGGCGGCGGCGTGATCGGCGTGACGACCGCGTACTACCTGGCGCGCAATGGCGCCGAGGTCACCTTGATCGATCGCCAGGGCGGCCCGGCGCAGGAAACCAGCTTTGCCAACGCAGGCCAGGTGTCGCCCGGCTATTCCACGCCGTGGGCCGCGCCGGGCATCCCGCTCAAGGCGCTGAAGTGGATGTTCCAGAAGCACGCGCCGCTCGCGATCCGGCCCGACGGCACCTTGTTCCAGCTGCGCTGGATGGCGCAGATGCTGAAGAACTGCTCGCCCGAACGCTACGCGCTCAACAAGGAACGCATGATGCGCGTGGCCGAGTACAGCCGCGATTGCCTGCGCGAACTGCGCGCCGAGACCGGCATCCACTACGAGCAGCGCACGCAAGGCACGCTGCAGCTGTTCCGCAGCCAGGCCCAGCTCGACGCCGTGCAGCGCGACCTGGCCGTGCTCGAGGAGTGCGGCGTGCCCTACACCCTGCTCGACCGCAGCCGGCTTGCCACGGTGGAACCGGCCCTGGCCCGCACCGGCGATCTGCTGGCCGGCGGCCTGCACCTGCCCAACGACGAAACCGGCGACTGCAACCTGTTCACCCAGGGCCTGGCCGCGATCGCGCGCGGGCTCGGCGTCGATTTCCGCTTCCATCAGTCGGTGGACGGCCTGGTCACCGACGGCGGCCGCATCACCGGCGTGCGCCTGGGCGGCGCCGCGAACGAGGTGCTCACCGCCGACCGCTATGTGCTGGCCTTCGGCAGCTATTCGCGCGACTTCCTCGCGCCATTGGGACTGGACATTCCGGTGTATCCGGTCAAGGGCTATTCGCTGACCGTGCCGCTGGTCGACGCCTCGCTGGCGCCGCAGTCCACGGTGCTCGACGAGACCTACAAGGTGGCGGTCACGCGCTTCGACGATCGCATCCGGGTCGGCGGCATGGCCGAGCTCGGCGGCTTCGACCTGCGCCTCAACCCGCGCCGGCGCGAGACCCTGGAGCGCGTCATCACCGACCTGTTCCCCTGTGGCGACCTGCCGCGTGCCACCTTCTGGACCGGCCTCAGGCCGATGACGCCCGACAGCACGCCGATCGTCGGCCCGACGCGCTACGGCAACCTGTTCCTCAATACCGGCCACGGCACCCTCGGCTGGACCATGGCCTGCGGCTCGGGCAAGCTGGTGGCCGACGAGGTCATGGGCCGGCGGCCCGACATCCGCACCGACGGGCTGGCCATCGATCGCTACCAGCCGGCGGTGTCGGGCCCGCGGAGCGCAAGCCGGCCGGCCGGCGTTCCGGCCTGAACCGCAACCGGCCTGGGCGTCCGGCGAATCGCCGGCCCCGCCTCAGGCCGGCGTCGGTTCAAGCGAGGGCGGGCGCCGACACCTGCCGGATGCCCATGGCCTCGAGCGTGTCCGCAATCGCCGCGACCGCGCCCGGAATGCCGGCCTCGCCGAAGTGGCCCATGCAGCCGACGCGGAAGGTTTCCACCTGCGTGAGCTTGCCCGGGTAGAGGATGTAGCCGCGCTTCTTCACCTCCTGGTAGAAGGTCTTGAAGTCGTACTTCGGATCGTCCGGCGCGTGGAAGGTGACGATGATCGGCGCCTGCAATGCCGGGTCGAGGTAGCTGCGGAAACCCTGCGCCGCAAGCCCCGCGATCAGGGCCTTGCAATTGCGCGCGTAGCGGCCGCCGCGCGCCTCGAGGCCGCCTTCCTCGACGTACTGCGCGATGGCCTCGTCGAGCRCGGCCACCACGTGGGTCGGGGGCGTGAAGCGCCACTGCGTCGTCTTCTCCATGTAGACCCATTGGTCGTACAGGTCCATCGCGAGCGAATGGCAGTTGCCTTCGCACTTCTCGAGGATGCTGCGCCTGACGATCACGAAGCCCATGCCGGGCACGCCTTCCAGGCACTTGCCGGAGGCCGCGATGACGGCATCGAAGGGCGTCTTGCGCGCATCGATGTCGAGCGCGCCGAAGGAGCTCATCGCGTCGACGATCAGTCCGCGGCCATGCCTGGCCACCACCAGCGCGACCTCGTGCAGCGGATTGAGAACGCCGGTGCCGGTCTCGCAGTGGACCAGCGCGACGTGGGTGATCGTCGGGTCCGCCGCCAGCGCGCGGTCGACGTCGGCGGCCAGCACCTGCTTGTCCTCGGTGTAGTCGATGGTCGTCAGCTTGCGGCCCAGCACCTTGCAGATGCGGGCGATACGCTGGCAATAGGCGCCGTTGTTCGGCACCAGCACATGGCCGTTGCGCGGCACCAGGGTGCCGATCGCCGCCTCGACCGAGAAGGTGCCGCTGCCCTGCAGCGGAACGCATTCGTGCGTGCCCTCGCCGCGAACGATGCGCAGCACCTGCTGGCGGATGCGCGCGGTGATCTGGTTGAAATCGGAATCCCACGATCCCCAGTCGCGCAGCATGGCGGCCCGGGTCCGGTCGGAGGTGGTCAGCGGGCCGGGGGTGAGAAGGATCGGGTGAGAGGCTTGGCTCATGGTGTCTCCAGGTGAGGGAAGGTCCGGATGAAGGCGAGGGGGTCAGGCGCGTCGCAGGTTGCGCCAGGCCTGGGTGCGGGCGAGCATCACGCGCGTGAGCAGCGCATAGGCCACGCAGACGACAGCCGAGGTGATGACGATCAGGCTGGCGAGCGCCGCGGCCGGACCGATGTCGCCGGCTTCGTCCAGATGCATGATCGCGACCGACGCCAGGATGGTTTCGGGCGAATACAGGAAGATCGCGCAGGACAGGCTGGCCATCGAGACGACGAAGTAGTAGCGGCCGATGTCCAGGATGGCGGGCAGGCAGACCGGCACCGTGACGCGCAGGAAGGTCTTGAAGAAGGGCACCTTGAGCGAGGCGGACACGGCTTCGAATTCGTTGTCGATCTGCTTGAGCGCGGTGACGGCGGTCAGGTGGCTCGAGGTGTAGTAGTGGACGATCGTCGACATGATCAGGATCGCCATCGTCTGGTAGAGGAAGTTGAGCGGGTTGGCCGGGTGGTTGAAGAACATCACGTAGCCCAGGCCCAGCACCAGGCCGGGCACCGCCATCGACAGCACCGCCATCAGGTGCATCGCGCGCCGCATCAGGCCGAGGTTGCGCGTCTTCTCGATCAGGTAGGCGCCCACGAAGACGATCAGCGAGCCGCCGATCGCGGTGGAGATCGCGAGGATGAGGCTGTTCGTGTAGGCCGCCGCCATGTCACTGTCGACCAGCGCGAAGTGATAGTGCTTGAGCGTGAACGACAGGTTGTAGGGCCAGAGCGTGATCAGCGAGGTGTAGACCGCCATGCCGATCGTGGCCAGCAGCAGCGTGCAGACCCCCACGCAGAACAGTGCCAGCAGCGAATCGGCCAGGCGGCGCGGCTTGGGGCTGAACGGCACCGAGCGCGCCGTCAGCTGCGCCTTCAGCTTGCGCCGCACCGTGTAGTCGATGGCGAACGAGAGAATGGATGGCACCAGCAGCAGCAGGCCGACCACCGCACCCATCGAGAAGTTGTGCTGGCCGACCACCTGCTTGAACACGTCCACCGACAGCACGTTGAAGTTGCCGCCGATCACCTTCGGCGCACCGAAGTCGCTGATGACGTAGGTGAACACCACGGTGGCGGCGCTGATCAGTCCGTACTTGCAGGAGGGCAGGGTGATCGTCGTGAACTGCCGCCAGCCGGGCGTGCGCAGCGCCGTCGCCGCTTCATAGAGCCGCCCGTCGGCCAGCGAGAGCGCGGTGACGAGGATCATCAGCGCGTGCGGGAAGGTGTTGTAGACCTCGGCCAGGATGATCCCCGGCGCGCCATAGATCGAGGCGCCGCCGAGCAGGAACTTGAGCGCGCCCTGGTTGCCGAACCATTGCACGAAAGAGATCGCCGAGAGCAGCGAGGGCGCCAGCAAGGGGATCAGCGCGATCAGCCGGAAGGTGGCCTTGAAGGGCGTGGGCAGGCAGGTGCGCGTCAGGGCGTAGGCGCAGACGAAGGCCGCGGGCACCGAGATCAGCACCACCACCGTCGACACCCAGATCGAGTTCCAGGCCGCGCGCATCAGGCTCGGCGTCTGGAAGTAGGTGATGAAGTGGGCCAGGCCGACGAAGCGGCCGTCCTTGCCCAGCACGGCGTTGACCAGGATCGAGAACAGCGGCGCGATCAGGAAGACGAACAGCATCGCCATCACGGCGAGCAGCACGGCGCGGGCGATCAGCTCGTCGCGGCTCCAGCGCAGGCCGGCGCGGCGAGGCCGGGCGGCGGCCGCCGGATGAACGCGTGCCAGCGTGTTCATGCCTTTCCCTTCCTCTCGCAGAAAGCCCGGATGCGGTTCGCGCGCAGCGCGATGTCGATGCGGTTGCCTTCGCGAATATCGAGGTCGTGCAACTGGTTGAGCGAGAAGTGCAGGCCGAGGCTCTGGCCGTGCAACTCGTCGGCCGTGACTTCGGCGATGCACAGGCCGCCGAGGAATTCGACCTTGGTGACCAGCGCGCTCAGGCGGTTGGGCGTGTCGGGCCCCAGGTGCTCGGCGATGCGGTCTTCCGGCCGCAGGTAGAGGTTCACGGCGTCGCCGGGCACGAAGCCGCTGTCGCAGGCGTCGCACTGCAGTTCCATGTCGCCGACGCGGAAGAGATTGCCGCCCAGCGCGTGGCCGCGCAGCACGTTGACCTTGCCGACGAAATCGGCGACGAAAGGCGTGGCGGGCCGCTCGTAGATGTCCATCGGCGTGCCGACCTGCTCGATCACGCCGTGGTTCATGACCACGATGCGATCGGCCATCGACAGCGCTTCCTCCTGGTCGTGCGTGACCATGATGGTGGTGATGCCGACCTGCTTCTGCAGCCGGCGGATCTCCCCGCGCAGGCGGATCCGTTCCAGCGCGTCGAGCGCCGACAGCGGCTCGTCCAGCAGCAGCAGGCCCGGCCGCGTGGCCAGCGCGCGCGCCAGCGCGACGCGCTGCTGCTGGCCGCCCGAGAGCTGGCTCGGGTACTTCGCACCCGAGGTCGGCAGGCCCACCAGCGTGAGGAGCTCGTCGACGCGCGCCTTGATCTCTGCCTTCCTGGCCTTGCCGTTGACCAGGCCGTAGCCCACGTTGTCGGCGATGGTCAGGTTGGGGAAGAGGGCGTAGGACTGGAACACGATGCCGTAGTCGCGCTTGTCGGGCGGCAGCCAGGAGACATCCCGCCCGTTCTGCAGGATCTGTCCCGAGGTCTGCGTCTCCAGCCCGGCGATGATGCGCAGCAAGGTGGTCTTTCCGCAGCCGGAGGGGCCGAGAAAGCACAGCATCTCGCCCGGCTTCACGCGCAGATGCACGTCGCGCAGGGCGCTGAAGGATTCGAAGTCCTTGCGGATTCCGACGACTTCCAGCGCGGCGGTGGCTTGCAGTTCGTCTGCGATGAACTTGGCGGCGGTCATATCCATTTTTCGATAACTCCGAGACGCACGAAACGCGGACCCCTTCCAGGAACACCGCGGAACCGGCTTTGCCGGGCCGCTGGTGTTGCCCCCGGTAGGGGGTGGGCGGCTACACGAAGTGAGCCAACCTGGGGGCGAGCAACAATGCCACCGCGGAACCGGCTTTGCCGGGCCGCTGGTGTTGCCCCCGGTAGGGGGTGGGCGGCTACACGAAGTGAGCCAACCTGGGGGCGAGCCTAGTTAGACTTGGCTTCCGCCTTGCCTTCGTAGCGCTTGCTCCACTCGGCCAGGATGCGTTCACGATTCTTCGCCGCCCAGTTGATGTCGTTCTTGGCCAGCAGCTTTTCGTAGTTCTCGGGAATGCCTTCGAGCTTCTTGGCCACCCCCGGATAGGCGACCACGGCCCACCAGTTGGCGGTGATCTGGTTGGCCTCCTTGCTGGCCATCCAGTCGGCAAGGCGCTTGGCCTGCTCCATCTTCTTGCTGGTCTTCATGAGGCCGGTGGCCTCGATGTCCCAGCCCAGTCCTTCCTTCGGAAAGACCAGCTCGACCGGCGCGCCCGACTTCATGACCTGGTGGGCCCGGAACTCGAAGGAGATGCCGATCGGAAACTCGCCGGCGCCGGCCTGCTTGCAGGGCTTGGAGCCGGAGTGCACGTACTGCGCGATGTTCTCGTGCAGCGCGTCCATGTACTTCCATCCGTCGGCTTCGCCCYACATCTGCAGCCACGCGGCCACGTCGAGGTAGCCGGTGCCGCTGGAGGCCGGATGCGGCATCACGATCGCACCCTTGTAGATGGGCTTGGTCAGGTCCTTCCAGCTCTCCGGCTTGGGCAGGCCGCGCTTCTTTGCCTCGACCGTGTTGAAGCAGACCGTGGCCGCCCAGACGTCCATGCCGACCCAGGCGGGCGGCCGCTTGCTGTCCGAGTATTCGGGCGACAGTTCCTTGAAGCCCTTCGGCTCGTAGGCCAGGAGCATGCCTTCCTGCTCCAGCAGGGCCAGGCTGCTGGCGGCGACGCCGGCCACCACGTCGGCCTGGGGATTGGCCTTCTCGGCCAGCAGCTTGGCGGTCACGATGCCGGTGGAGTCGCGGACCCACTTGATCTCGATGTCCGGATTGGCTTTCTCGAAGCCGTCCTTGTAGAGCTTCATCGCATCGGTTTCGAGCGCGGTGTAGACCAGCAGGGAGGTTTTTTGCTGTGCCAGCGCGGCGCCGGCGGCGACGCCCAGCACCACGGCGCACAGCGCCATGGCGAGGCGGCTCGTGCTTTTTCTTGCGTTCATCGTTCACTCCTGTAGGGGGATTGGCTTGTCACGCCCGAGCTCGTTGCCGTGCGTCGGTGAATCCAATGTAGAACGTCGATTGATGACTGTCAATAAAAAATTGTTGACAGTTGGCAATCTGGGGCCAAGAATACACCCCATGCAAACGAACAAATCGACCGCGGCGCTGGCTTTCCTGCAGTCCAGCTCGCTTCCGATGCTGGTGCAGGAAGAAATCGAACGGCTCATCATGACGGGCGAGCTGGCCGTCGGCAGCCGCATCAATGAAAGCGAGCTGTCGCTGCGCTTCAATACCAGCCGGGGCCCGGTCCGCGAGGCCTTGCGTGCGCTGGAAGAGGCCGGCCTGGTTCGCAACGAGAAAAACCGCGGCGTCTTCGTGCGCGAGATCGCGTTCGAGGAAGCCGACGAGATCTACGAACTGCGCGAGGCGCTGGAGGAAATCATCGGCCGGCGCGTCACGCGCGCCATCGCGCCGGATGCGCTCGCTCGTCTCAAGGCCATGCTGGAGCCGATGAAGTCGGCCGCACAGGCCTCGGACCTGGAGCAGTACGCGCAGCTCAACCTGCAGTTCCATGAAATCCTGCTCGACACCGCGGGCAGCCAGAAGCTGACCGAGACCTACAAGCGCCTGATCAAGGAGCTGTCCCTGTTCCGCATGCGCGCGCTCGACGGCGGCGGCGGGCTGCGCGTGTCGGTCGACGAGCACCGCGAGATCGTCGAGGCCATCGCTTCCGGCGATGCCGAGCAGGCCGGTCGCGTGATGCGCAAGCACGTGGCCGGAAGCCGCGCCCGCATGCACAAGGCCTTCGGCCGCCTCGACATCGCCCAGCCCCCGTCCATGACTCACTCACCCACCAAGGAAGCTTGAAATGACACCGGAGACGATCGAAGTCAATGCCAGGAACTACCGCTGGATGAGCCGCCCCGTGGTGGTGGTCTGCGTCGACGGCTGCGAGCCCGCCTACCTCGACGCCGCGGTGGCCGCCGGCGTGGCGCCCTACCTCGGGCGCATCATGAAGTCCGGCGCCAACCTGCTGGCCGATTGCGTGGTGCCCTCGTTCACCAACCCGAACAACCTGTCGATCGTCACGGGCGCGCCGCCGGCGGTCCATGGCATCTGCGGCAACTACTTCTTCGACCGCGAGATCGGCGAGGAAGTCATGATGAACGACCCCAAGTACCTGCGCGCCGGCACCGTGCTGGCCGCGTTCGCGGATGCGGGCGCCAAGGTGGCCGTGGTGACCGCCAAGGACAAGCTGCGCAAGCTGCTCGGCAACCGCATGGAAGGGATCTGCTTTTCTTCCGAGAAGGCCGACCAGGTGACGCTGGCCGAGAACGGCATCGAGGACGTGCTCGGCCTGGTGCGCCTGCCGGTGCCGTCGGTCTACAGCGCGGAGCTGTCCGAGTTCGTCTTTGCCGCCGGCGTCAAGCTGATGGAGACGCGCCGTCCCGACCTGATGTACCTGTCGACCACCGACTACGTGCAGCACAAGGCCGCGCCGGGCAGCCCGGCCGCCAATGCCTTCTACGCCATGATGGACCGCTACCTGGCGCAGCTCGACGAACTCGGCGCCACCATCGTGCTGACGGCCGACCATGGCATGAACGACAAGCACGACACGGACGGCAAGCCCAACGTGATCTACCTGCAGGACGTGCTGGACGACTGGTACGGGGCCGGCAAGGCGCGGGTCATCCTGCCCATCACCGACCCCTACGTGGTCCACCACGGCGCCCTCGGCTCCTTCGCCACCGTCTATGCGCCCGACGAGGCGACCGCGGCGCAATGGATCCTGCGCATCCGGGAGGTTCCCGGCATGGAGTCCGTGCTGTCGCGCGCCGAGGCCGCGAAGCGCTTCGAGCTGCCGCCCGACCGCATCGGCGACATCGTGGTCGTCAGCGAGCGCAGCACGGTGATCGGCACGTCCGCCAGCCGGCACGATCTTTCCGCGCTGGAAGTGCCGCTGCGTTCGCACGGCGGCGTGTCCGAGCAGCGCGTGCCGCTGATCTGCAACCGTCCGGTCGAAGGCATCTCCGGCAGCCGCCGGCTGCGCAACTTCGACGCCCTCGACCTGGCCCTGAACCACGTCCAGTAAATCGTCCGGATCCACCACCATGAGCCAGCCCATGCCGAAGCCAGCCGACATCCATTGCGAAGCGTTGCGCATCGCCGGCGAACGCGTCTATCGCGACGAGGTCATCGAGGTCCGCTATCCCTACACCGGCGAGGTGATCGCCACCGTACCCAAGGCGACGCTGGAAGACGTGCGCCGCGCCTACCGCATCGCGCGCGACTACAAGCCGACGCTGACGCGCTACGAGCGCTACAAGATCCTGATGCGCGCCGGCGAGATCATCGCCTCGCGCCTCGACGAGATCTCGCGCACGATCACGCTCGAATCCGGCCTGTGCCGCAAGGACTCGCTGTACGAAGTGGGCCGCGCTTCCGACGTGCTGCTGTTCGCCGCCAACCAGGCACTGGTCGACGACGGCCAGGTGTTCTCCTGCGACCTCACGCACCATGGCAAGAGCCGCAAGGTCTATACGCTGCGCGAGCCGCTGCTGGGCGTCATCACCGCCATCACGCCCTTCAACCATCCGTTGAACCAGGTGATCCACAAGGTGGCGCCGGCCGTCGCGACCAACAATCGCATCGTGCTCAAGCCCAGCGAGAAGACGCCGCTCACCGCCTTCATCCTGGCCGACATCCTCTACGAGGCGGGGCTGCCGCCGCAGATGCTGTCGGTGATCACCGGCGACCCGCGCGAGATCGCCGACGAGATGCTGACCCATCCGGACGTGGACCTGGTGACCTTCACCGGCGGCGTGGCAATCGGCAAGTACATCGCCGGCAAGGCCGTCTACAAGCGGCAGATCCTCGAGCTCGGCGGCAACGACCCGATCATCGTGATGGAAGACGCGGACATCGAGGAGGCCGCCACGCTCGCGGCCAGCGGCTCCTACAAGAACTCGGGCCAGCGCTGCACGGCCGTCAAGCGGATGCTGGTGCACGAAGCCGTGGCCGACCGTTTCGTCGAGCTGCTGGTGCGCAAGACCGAGGCGCTCAAATACGGCGATCCGATGGACCCGGACACCGACATGGGCACCGTGATCGACGAGGCCGCCGCGATCCATTTCGAGGCGGTCGTCAACGAGGCGATCGCGGCCGGCGCCAAGCTGCTCTGCGGCCATGTGCGCCGGGGTGCCCTGTATGCGCCGACCGTCCTCGACCACGTCGACCCGGAGATGACGGTGGCCAAGCACGAGACGTTCGGCCCGGTGTCGCCGGTCATCCGCTTCGGCAGCATCGAGGAGGCGATCCGGATCTCGAACGGCACGGCCTACGGGCTGTCGTCGTCGTTGTGCACCAACCGCCTCGACTACATCACGCGCTTCATCCGCGAACTCAACGTCGGCTCCGTCAATGTGCGCGAGGTGCCGGGCTACCGGCTCGAACTCACGCCCTTCGGCGGCATCAAGGACTCGGGCCTGGGCTACAAGGAAGGCGTGCTCGAGGCGATGAAGAGCTTCACCAACAGCAAGACCTATTCGCTCCCCTGGTAACCATGAGCCTCACCATTTCCGACATCGTCGGCCTGTTCGAATCGAAGGGCGATGCCCAGTACGACGGCGAGCCCGTGACGCAGCTCGAGCATGCGCTGCAGTCTGCCCACCTGGCCGAGCAGGCCGGTGCCGGCAGCGCGCTGATCACGGCGTCCCTGCTGCACGACCTGGGTCATCTGCTGCACGATTTCGGCGGCACGCCGACGCAACAGGGCCTGGACGACCTGCACCAGTACCGCTGCCTGCCTTTCCTGCGTGCCCTGTTCGGCCCGGCGACGCTGGAGCCGATCCGGCTGCACGTGGATGCCAAGCGCTTCCTGTGCGCGCGCGAGCCAGGCTATCTCGAGGCGCTGTCGCCCGACTCGAAGCGCAGCCTGGCGCTGCAGGGCGGCGTCTTCAGCGAGGCGCAGGCGGCGGCCTTCGAGGCCTTGCCCTTTGCCGGCGATGCGGTCGAGCTGCGGCGCTGGGACGACCGCGCGAAATCGGCCGATGCCGACATGCCCGCTCTCGCGCATTTCGTCCRCCACCTGGAAATCTGCGCCGCCGAGCATCGGCGCGTCGCGGCCTAGGGCCTGCCCAGCCATGCGGCCCTTCTGGATCGAGCAGGCGCTCTTCAAC